>NZ_JBAXHI010000015.1:0-85505 GCF_037138995.1 Candidatus Chlorohelix sp.
GGTTTGGGAGGGGCGGGTCGGTATTCCTCGACTTTTCGCAATACGGCTGTTTTCAAGCCGCTAAAACTGAAGTCGTAAGTACCGCGTAACCAACTACGAGTAAAAGGAAAACGGGTAGGGTCGCCGGATTGTGCCGCTTGTTCTACTAGTGGTCCACCGGGATAACCCAAACCGAGCAAACGCGCTACTTTGTCAAAGGCTTCACCTGCGGCATCATCCTGAGTTTTGCCGAGTAATTTGTAGTGTCCATGCCCGCTAATCAGCACAATTTCAGTATGTCCGCCCGATACTACCAAGCATATTAGCGGAAACTGGGGCGCAGGGTGGGCTTTATCACCCGTTTCCGGCGGAATTAGCCAGTTGGAATAGATGTGAGATTCCAGATGATTTACTCCAATGAGCGGTTTTTGTCGCGCAAAGGCAATTGCTTTGCCTACGTTTACCCCAACCAACAATGCTCCTGCTAGTCCGGGTCCGTTGGTTACTGCTACTGCGTCAATTTCAGTCCAACTCAGGTTAGCGGTTTCCAGAGCCTCTTTAAGAACAGGGGTGATATACAGAATATGTTGGCGAGAAGCAACCTCCGGCACCACTCCGCCGTATTTCTGGTGAATATCAATCTGAGAGGCAATTACGTTTGCCAACACATGCCGCCCGTCACGCACGATAGCGGCGCTGGTTTCATCACAACTTGTTTCTATAGCAAGAATGTTCATGCTTTAAACTTTGGCATATTTTTTCTCATGCAAACGCCGCTCGCGACGCTGTTTCCACACCCGCATGCAGCCTTTTAGGTCTTCCGAGGCAGTTTTGGAAATATTAACTCTGGTGTCCAAATCTTCTATCCAGTCCACCGGCACTTCATAAATGCGTATGCCTTTTTCTTCTGCCAGCAAAAGCATTTCAGAATCGAAAAACCACTCTTGGTTTTCAATCTGGGTCAGCAATTTTTTTACGATGCTGGTGCGCCCTGCTTTGAAGCCACACTGAGCATCGGTGAAATTATTCCAAAAGAAAAGTTTCAGGATTAGGTTATAGATACGAGAGATGCTTTCGCGTTTCCACTGCCGGGTAACGCGAGCGCCTTTTGCCAAGCGACTGCCGATTGCCATGTCGCTATGCCTAGTAATTATCGGCGCAATCAAGGGTAGGAAGCTTTGCAGGTTGGTGCTTAAATCCACATCCATATAGCTGACCACATCAGCATCGCTCTGACTCCATGCGGTACGTAATGCACGACCTCGCCCTTTCTGGTCAAGATGGCACACATGCACATCGGGATAGGTCGCTTCAAGACGACGCGCAATTTCAAGGGTGCGGTCTTTACTGGCGTTGTTGGCGATGGTTATCCTCCAGCGATACGGGAAGTGCTGGCTAAGGTAATCGCGCAAGGTGTTTACGCTCTTTTCAAGAATCACTTCTTCGTTATAAACCGGTATTACTATTTCTACCAGCGCGTCTTTATCCGGCATAATTTCTAAGGTTATCCTTTTTCTAAGATTTTTGTTTAACTATAGACGAGTTAAAGTCTAAGCTTGCTAATTTTAGCATATCCCGCCTATTTTCTGAAATTTGCTTTTGGTTAGTCCGGTAAACCCAATGCTTTTTTGACTTGCTCCAGCTTTGCGCCGTGGAGTAATACCCGTTTTTGACGGGCTGTATGTCCGCTCAAAATAGTCACCTCACTTTTACGCAGTCCGCACAGTTTGGCAAGTGTTTCCTGTAACGCTTCATTAGCAGCCCCATCAACAGGAGGAGCAGTCAGGTTTATTTTTACAGCACCGTCAATTACTCCACTAACGCCGTTCTTGGAGCTTCGCGGTACAACCTTAACCCAAAGGGTTACACCCTCTTTATCTTGTTGAATTCTATTTGAATCTGCCATTTGTTATTCTTCCCGGAGGTCGCGTTCGGTGGGAGGTTTGTAGCGTCTATAATCCGGGCGGGTAATGTCATTATTGTAACTATTGCTATCTAGCGGCAGGTTATCAGGCTCTTCAAAATTATCGGCATAGCCGGCGCGTAGAGAAGGGGCTTTAAACCGTTGGCTGGAAGTTTGCGGTACATTTGCAAGAGAAGTATCTTCCGAATCATCATGTGCCAACGCTGTAGTACCGGCAGCCGCAGGTCGCTGTGGTGCGCCGGGTCGCAAACTCATACGGTTGAGTGTTTCTTCGCGGCTAGGCGGTTTTTGCGCCATCCCGCAGTAGGGGCAATTGTGCCATTTCAGCTTGATTACCTGCCCGCAACTAGGGCAATCTTTACGCAGCCGAGTGCGGCAACTATAGCAGAACATGAAATCAGGCTGAGTTTTAACCCTGCATGTGGGGCAAATTTCCCGCTCTTCCAAATCCTGCAACATATATTCTTCTTGCAATTTTTGTTCGTATTCATGTTCAAGAGTGTGCTTAGGACGCACCAGCAAGTAAATTAATACTCCCGGTATGTTGAAAAAAACTACCAGTAGCGTGGCAAAAATCTGAGCTACAATATCGCGGGTACGTGATTGTATATCGCGAAAAGTCCAGAAACAAAGGGTAAACCAGATTACCACCAGAAAGGCAATCAGGAATGTGGCGATAATTTGCAAAACCGCCACCACGCTATTCAATATACTTTGAACCTGATTGACTAAATCTTGGGGCATTTTAGCATCCTTTGCGTGTTACATTCGCAGATATTGGTCAACATTTACCACGAAAATGGTTGCGCCACCCATCTGAACCTCGATTGGATTTGGCACATATATATCGCCGCCCGGCTCGGTCATTGGTGGGAGTGGGCTGATATAACGATTGCGGGTCTGGCAGGTCGCGCGAATAATCGCCACCACATCATTTACCAGTTCGTCTTCTACACCGATAAGCAAGGTGGCGTTGCTTTCTCGGAGGAAGCCGCCGCTGGTAGTAATGCGAGTTACGCGGTAACGGCGGGCAACCAGTTTATCCACCAATGTACCCGCATCTTTACTTTGAACTACAGCTACGACCATTTTCATAGTTTAATATACCTTACTGCGGGTAAATCCGTACCCGGCGGAGTGGCTCACGTCCTTTGCTGGTTGAAAGCAAATTGTAACGCTCTGCCATTTGGTGTTGCAAGCGACGAATAAAGGCGTTTTGTGGTGGTAGTTCAATAGGCGTACCCTTCCCCATAACGTGCGAAATTGCTTCTTCTGTTTCAAGCATAGCGCGTTTCACAGGGTCAAGCATTACCGGGCTATTGTCCGTTTCTCGCCTTGGCTTATCCTCATCTGAATGGCTAAGTCCAAACATTTCCGCAAGGTGGTTTTTAATATGGGGTAGGGTATTACTTTTCAAAATATGGATAGGTACGCCTCTGCTTTCTGCTTGCCGAATCGAAAGCGGTTTTTGACGGTAATTATTTTTCAGGGTAACTAACATGTCCGCGTCTTCTACCGCTCGCACCAAATCGGCTGGAATACCCATTTCTTTAATTGCCTGTTCCAGACGATTTTTATTGATGCCATGCGGGAAAATACGCATAGGCTTGGCGTTACCAACCGGTACGATTTCGGGTTTCCCGTTGCGAGAATTTATATGCGGAACGTTAATTTGCATCAGGGTTGGTTCACCCCTTTGTGTGGGTATCCGGTGGGGTGTGTCGCTCCGTTCCGGTGCGCTATGTTTCAAGTTACTCCCATAACCGAAAATATTGGTCATTCCGAAATCGAGGGTGGTGTTGCGTTCTGGTTGGTTCGTTTCGCTTTCGGATTCTTCCTCGTATATTTCGATTTCGCCTCTTTCGTTGCGGTATCGAACTTGAGTGGAATATTGCTGACCCCGTAGAATTGCGTCCACCGTATCGGCAACATTGAGATGAACTGCTACTTTATAGCGGTCGCGAATTTCAACCATCACATCAAAAGTGGGCGGGGCTTTGCGCTCCAGCACCGATTTCTGAGTACCTCGCCTTCGCGCTTCCTCATCGCCCAAAGTTACACTCTGGATGCCGCCAATTAAATCGGAGAGCGTGGGGTTGAGCATTAGGTTTTCAAGCGATACACCATGCGCGGTGCCGATTAATTGCACGCCGCGTTCTGCAATAGTACGCGCCGCTTGCGCTTCTAGTTCGGTGCCGATTTCGTCAATAACTATTACTTCCGGCATGTGATTTTCTACCGCTTCAATCATTACGCTATGCTGCAAATCGGGACGCGCCACTTGCATGCGGCGTGAACGCCCGATAGCGGGATGCGGAATATCACCGTCTCCGCCGATTTCGTTGCTGGTATCAACGATAACCACTCGCTTACGGGCTTCGTCTGCCAGCACACGTGCAGTTTCGCGTAGCAAGGTGGTTTTACCAACGCCGGGTTTACCTACCAGTAAGATGCTTTGTCCCGACTCTATAAAATCCTGTATTATTTTGATTGTGCCGTAAACCGCCCTACCGATACGAATCGTAAGCCCCACCACTTTTCCGGCTCGATTACGGATACATGAAATGCGGTGCAAAGTACGTTCTATACCCGCCCGGTTATCATTTCCAAAATTACCAATGTGAGAAACTACGTAATGTAGATCCTCTTCACTGACTTCATGCTCGCTTAGAAAATGTTCTTCGCCGATATAACGGGCTTCGGGTTTGCGCCCCAAATCCATAATCACTTCAAGCAAGTCATCTCTGCGTTGGTTTTGTTCTTCGAGGGGACGCCGGATGTGAGGTGGCAACGCCACTAAGAGTAGTTCGAGATCATCGGTGATAGCTTTCTCATGGAGTAAAGCTTCCTTTTCGGGAATATAAGTTTTTTCTATCATAAATTACAGGTTTACCTCAAATAGTAGATTTGCCGTGTCTATTATTTGCTTGACTCGGCTTTTTCGGGGTTTGGGTGGAACCCTTAGTATTTTGCAAAGCTGGCGAATGTTTGGTTACGCTCACGGTAGTCTGCGGCAATTCGATTCTACGGTCACGAACATGTGCCACCGCTTTTTCGCTTACCTTAATCAAGTGAGCGGTGTGTTTTACCAACACTGCTTGCCTTGCAAAATATTTAAATCCTAGTTCTTCCAGCACAGTTTCCTGTTCAGTTTCGTAATCGCGAACCGCACAGAATACCTGAGTATCCTCACCTGCCTTGAGGCAAGCAAGAGCATAAAGAAATAATTCGGGCAGGCGTTCCCGTGGTAAATCCACATTCATTATCCGTAACAAATGCTTATTGCGATAACTGGTAATGCGAATATACGCGCCTGCTCGTTCGCTTTGTTCTTCACTCAAAACCCAGCCGGTTTCCCGCCCGGCTCCGGGGAAATAGTTGCGGCTAATGTCCCAACTATCGCTGCGGAGTTGCTCGGCATGCATAACAGGATTGGGTGTAACCGCGTCATATAATCGCTGAATATCCCACAAATTGCGTTTACGTTGCGGGTTCAAATGCAAATCAGCAGGTTTTTTCGCTTTGGTGCGATAATCTAGCATGTATAGCGATTCATGGGTATAGGCGTGAAAGCCGCTACTGGTGAATAAGCCCAGTTCCGCTGATTCGGTACTGAGCCTCGCATAAATCCGCTGTACCCCCTTTTCGCCCGCTTCGCTAATCGTATGTTCAATTAGCTGTAACCAAGCGTTATTCAAGTCCAAGGGTTGTTCCTGTTTTTCCTCAGCCGCTTCTTCGGTAATTGTTTCGGGAGTCTCGTTGTCAAGTTTTTCATCTTCAATTTGCGGGGATTCAAGGCTGGAGAATACTGCCCCAATAGTACCAAGCGATATGACTTCCCATTCTTCGCGGCGGTGGCGCGTGCGGGCTTGTAGAAAAGCAGACGGCTTGCGCCCTTCTTCGTAGATGTAAACCGAAGAACTCTGGTGTTGTACAGGTAATTGCTGAAGCAATGCAGCAGTAAGCGGCGAAGGCGGCGACATAATAGCATTAGGCAGGTTAAGTCCTACCTCTGCTTGATGCATCTGTCCAAGCTTTAGAAAATCGCTAAAGTGCAGGTTTCTAATCAAACCGGTTCACCGCCTTGGTGAGTAAACCTGTGATAGGGCTATTCCATCATGCTGAGGAAAAGCTGGTGGAATCGCGGGTCGTTGGTTAGTTCAGGATGGAACGCAGTTGCCAACAAGTTTCCCTGTCGCGCTACCACAATCGCTACTTTACCCTCATCAAGCCCTGCTGCCCTGCTATTGGGTAGCGTGGAGAGTATTTCTACGCCTTTGCTCTCATCTACAGTTTCGATAAAGGGGGCGCGGATAAAAACCGCATGAAATGGGATTTCTCCTAACCCTTTTATCTCCAGATTGGTTTCAAAGCTATCAAGCTGAGAACCAAAAGCGTTTCTCTTTACCTTGATGTCCATCAAACCCAGCAAAGGTTGGTCAAGCCCTCCGATATCTTTTGCCAGTAGAATCATTCCGGCACAGGTTCCCCATACGGGTTTGCCCTGAGCTACCATTTCTTTTATCGGCTCAATCAAACTCCAGCGAATCATCAGCTTACCTATAGCTGTGCTTTCACCACCGGGAATTATCAAGCCGTCAACTTCCACTAGGTCTTCGGGGAGGCGAATTTCTCTAACCTCGACACCTATGCCCTGCAACATTTTAACATGCTCTATAAATGCGCCTTGCAGGGCAAGTACCCCTATTTTTAAGTTTTTTTTCACCAGACTAATAGCACCTGAAATTGTGATGGAATTACAGTGGGTATTGCTGTAATTCCGCTCCTTCTAAATTTTACCAGCCGCGCTCTGCTAGTACCTGATCGCGCGGGATTTGCGAAATCTCAATGCCGACCATCGCCTCTCCAAGGTCTCGCGAGACTTCCGCAATAATCTTCGGGTTGTTGTAGTGGGTAGTAGCCTGCACAATAGCTCGCGCCCGTTTCGCGGGGTCACCGCTTTTGAAGATGCCACTGCCTACGAATACACCTTCTGCGCCTAGTTGCATCATCAGGGCAGCATCGGCAGGGGTAGCTATGCCGCCAGCCGCGAAGTTAACTACTGGGAGCTTGCCTGTTTCGTGGATTTGTACAATCAGTTCATAGGGTGCTTGCAGGTTCTTCGCTACTACCATTAGCTCGTCACTACCCATTGACTTGATTCGGCGAATCTCGCTAGTTACCGCACGCATATGGCGCACCGCTTCTACCACGTTTCCGGTGCCAGCTTCCCCTTTGGTGCGAATCATGGCAGCGCCTTCACCGATGCGGCGGAGCGCTTCCCCCAAATTGCGGCAACCGCATACATAGGGGATTTTGAAATCGTGCTTATTGATGTGATATTCTTCATCAGCGGGAGTTAGCACTTCGCTTTCATCAATGTAGTCAATGCCAAGCGCTTCCAGAATTTGCGCTTCCACGAAATGCCCGATACGCGCTTTCGCCATTACCGGAATAGTGACCGATTCTTTGATTTTGCTAATCAGGTCTGGGTCGCTCATTCGGGCAACGCCGCCCTGTTTGCGGATGTCGGCTGGAACACGCTCCAGCGCCATTACTGCTACTGCGCCGGCTTCTTCGGCGATTTTAGCTTGATCCGGCGTTACTACGTCCATAATTACGCCACCTTTAAGCATTTGAGCTAGACCAACTTTGGTAGCCCAGGTGGATTTTTGTACATTTGCGCCGTTAACCGATACGGTTGTTGCCATTTTAAGTGTACTTCCTCCGTCACTTTAGATACTTGATATAGGTTACTTGCTTACTGAACTTTCTATTGCCGGGCTATTATAACAGACAGGCACAAGTTGTATATAAAATTCCCCTTTAAGCATTTTATCCTCTGTATTTTACAATTTTTAGACATAAAAGACAACACTTATACGCTCGTTGCCATTTAGCTCAAATCCTGCTCAACCAGCTTTGCCAAGATTTTTGGTGGCAGATGGACATGTTCATAGCAGTGCCAAAGGGTGAGAACTAGGAAAATCATATTTAGCAAAAAGAACTCAGATATCCAACCACCCTTGAAATAATAAAGTAGGCATAACCCTAAGAATTAACCCTACCAAAAACAACATTGGCCAGAAACGCCATTCCGTTTTCAGTCCGGTTAGCTTTGCTCCAAGCCATACAACTCCAACCATAAAGGGAACATTCAAGGCAGTCCAGATAATTAATGCAGTATTATATTGCCAGATTATAAGCCATAGATAGGGAATAGCCACCCATAATGGCACATTTGAAGGATTGGCGACCTGATTATAAGGGTTGTAACCTTCCCGCAGGGATTTTGCCGCATTGTAATAATGAGAGAAACGTTGCCTAGAGAACTGGTAAAACCCTGCACTAAAATAAAGGCAATTGTAAGTACGCAAGTAGCAACCAATCCTACCGAGACCAGATTCAGCAGATATTTTCTTGTACCACTCATAATATTGCCAGCAAGTTTTGTCACTTCAAGTCTTGTTCAACCAGCTTTGCCACGATTTTGGCTGATAACGTTACCAACGGCACACCGCCGCCGGGATGGGTGCTACCTCCAGCGTAATATAACCCCTTTATCTTTGAAGAGCGGTTGGGTGGGCGCAGGAACGCGCTGAAACGGTTGTTGCTGCTTAGTCCGTAGATTGCGCCGTGTGTGGCGTTGTAGCTCTGTTCTAGGTCGTGCGGGGTCATTACTCTCTCAACCTCAATTGCTGTTTCTAGCCCTTCCAATCCGCTCTCTTGCAGCCGCCCGATAATTAGGTCGCGGTAAGCTTTCACAGGCGCAGGAGTCCAATCAGATTTTTCTGATAAATAGGGGGCATTTGTCAGTACGAACAGGTTGCTGCTACCCGGCGGGGCATGTGCTGGGTCGGTGCGTCCCGTCCAGCAGATGTAAATAGTAGGGTCTTGTGGTGGTACTTTGCGCTCGAAAATATCGGCGAACTCTTTTTGGTAGTCGTGGCTGAACAAAATATTGTGGTGTCGCAATTGCTTGTACTGTCGCTTCAAACCCAGAAATAGCACAAAACCGCTGCAACTTGGCTCTATTCCGGTGTATTTGCGCCAGCCTTCGCGTTTTTGCCCTAACAAATTACGATTAGTGTAGTTCACATCCGCGTTGGAGATAACCACTTCTGCCGCTACTTCCTCGCCACTTTCCAAGCGCAGCCCTGAAGCTTTGCCGTTGCATGTCAGAATGCGTTCTACTTTTACCCCAGTACGTACTTCTACCCCTAACTCTTGCGCTAGTTTCAGATATGCCTGTGCCAACTTGTACAAGCCATCTCGTACATACCAACCGCCCAACCCCAATTCCACGAAGGGTATCACGTTCAGAGTGGCAGGGGCGCGATACGGTGAAGAACCGTTGTAAGTGGCGTAGCGATCGAAAAGCTGCACTAACCGCTTATCCTTGAAAAAGGCGGTGTTGGCTTGATGCACCGTGCGGAAGGGGTCAATCTTGAAAGTATTTGACAGTCTCATTTGGCGCAAGTCGCTCAAGTTATTAAAGCCGTTGAACAAGAACACCTCTGCTGTTAGGTCGTACAGGCGGCGACTGTAAGCCATATACTTATAATAGTTCGCTACATCCGGCGGGCTGAGTTTTTCGATGGCGAAGGTCATGGAGGCGAGGCTATCGCTGGCATCAAAAACCGCACCATCAGGGTAGAAATAGCGCGTGATAGGCTCTACCGGGACAAGTTCTACATAGTCTTTGAAATCACGCCCGGCTACTCTGAACAGGTCGTCATATACAAATGGCATAGTAATCAGTGAGGGACCCGTGTCCCAGCGGTAGCCTTCTTTTTCCATCAGGTTGAGCTTGCCACCCACTTGAGCATTTTTCTCAAAGATTTGAACCTTATGCCCGGTTGCTGCTAATCTGATTGCAGTTGCCAGACCACCCATTCCTCCGCCGACTATCGTAACTGTCGCCAATTTTTACTCCGTTCTGTGGTGTCGTTTAGCCCGTTATGGGGATATAATAAGTCGGATTAGCTTATACTGCAAAGGCAAATGTATTCTGAGAAGGAGAAAAAGCAAGGATGCTACGTTCAATTTTCCGCGAGAGGCTTTTCGATGGTCATGTAATAATGATATCGGGCGGGGGTAGCGGTATCGGACGCGCCATTGCTCGCGAACTGGCGGTATTAGGCGCGACGGTGGTAATTTGCGGACGCACCTTAGAAAAACTGGAAGCGGTGAAAGCGGAAATTGAAGCGGAGGGTGGCAAGGTTCACTCTATAGTGTGCAATATTCGTGATGAAGAGCAGGTTAAGCAATTATTCGCGCAGATACTGGAAAAGTGTGGGCGCATAGATGCGCTGGTGAACAACGCGGGTGGGCAATTTCTTTCCCCCGCCGAAGCTATTACTGCTAAAGGCTGGAACGCTGTTATTGAAACCAACCTGACCGGAGCTTTCTTCATGTGTAAGGCGGCGCAGCAAGTCTGGATGAAAGAGCATGGGGGCGCAATTGTTACTATTGTGGCGGATATATGGCGAGGTTTCCCCAATATGGCACATAGCGGCGCAGCGCGGGCAGGTGTGGTGAACCTAACCCAAACGTTGGCGTTGGAATGGGCGCAATATGCGATTCGTATCAATGCGGTTGCGCCCGGACTGATAGACTCTAGTGGATTGTCGAAATACCCCCCAGAGGTGCAGGCGATGCTTGCACAGTTGCCTCGCGATATTCCGGCTCAGCGAATGGGAACCGAGCGCGAGGTAGCTGCTGCTGTTGTTTTTCTGCTCTCACCTGCTGCCGCTTTTATCTCCGGCGAGACTTTAAAAGTGGATGGCGCGGGTTCGCTCTATCGCTTGCAAGGTTACGTAATACCTGAGCATACTGCATGGGAGAGCTATGGTGAGGATTCCTAACTCTTAATGGGCAGTCTAACATTATTCATTGAGGCGCAACATGGGAAATAATCTTCAAAAGCTGCTCGAATTTGGAAGCGACTTGCCTGACGGTAGCCCCATTCAAATAAAATTCCTCGATGGGAACTGACATTTTGTATATTTCAAATAAAACAAAAAACCTGTACAAACTGAATTACAGGGAAGGGCTATTAACGGTAGCGCAAGCGCAAAACTTGCAGTTAAAAACTATGCAAAAAATAACACAAAACACTAACGCTACCCTAAATTCCATACTCAACGCTGTGTTATAATGGCGCAAAGCCGGAGTTTGCTATTATTTTACTAAATGAGGTCAAAAAAATGACACAGACCGTAAAAGAAACTAAAGTTGAGCGCATCTATAACTTTTCTGCAGGACCTGCGGTATTGCCGCTGGAAGTGTTGGAGCAAGTTCAGCGTGATTTGATTTCCTACCCCGGTGCGGGTATGTCCGTAATGGAAATGAGCCATCGTAGCGCCCCTTTCGAGGGAATCATTCATACCGCCGAAGCAGATTTGAGAACCTTACTGAATATCCCTGCCAACTATAAGGTGTTGTATTTGCAAGGTGGCGCCAGTCTGCAATTCTCTATGATTCCTATGAATTTTTTGCCTACCGGAGCAGAAGCCTCCTATATTATTAGTGGCGTTTGGGCGCAAACCGCTTATAAAGAGGCTCTAAAGCTGGGTAAAGCGCGAGTTGCTGCCAGCACAGAATCCGAGAATTTTACTCGTGTGCCTACCCAAAGCGAAATTCAGATTGACCCCCAAGATGCTTATGCCCATTTCACCTCAAATAATACCATCTATGGAACACAATCCCTTGTAGAACCAGAAGTAGGTGATGTTCCGTTGCTGTGTGATGCTTCCTCGGATATTTTGAGTCGCCCACTTGATATAACCAAATATGCCATGCTTTATGGTGGGGCGCAGAAAAATGCTGGTATCGCGGGGGTGACACTCGTGATTGTGCGCGAAGACTTACTAGAGCGAGTGCCAAAGAACCTACCTTCTCTGCTGGATTATCGCTTGATGGCAGAAAAAGAATCGCTATTTAATACTCCTCCTGCTTTCGCGGTGTACGTGAACGGTTTGGTGGTGAAATGGCTGTTGAGCATCGGCGGGTTGCCGGAAATCGAGCGTCGCAATAAGGAAAAAGCAGCTTTATTATACGCTGCGATTGATACCAGCGGCGGGTTCTATCGAGGTCATTCCCAACCGGATAGCCGCTCACTTATGAACGTCACTTTCCGATTGCTTAGCGAAGAACTTGAGAAGAAATTTGTTAAGGAATCTACTGCTATCGGGTTAGATGGTCTGAAAGGACATCGTTCGGTGGGAGGGTTACGCGCCTCGATTTATAACGCTTTCCCTAAAGAAGGAGTTGCTGCGCTAATAGCCTTTATGAAGGATTTTCAGGCTAAAAACGGCTAAAACCAATTAATTCGGGGGTTGCGTTTTGCTGCAATCCTGTTTCGCTAAGAACTCCAGACGGGTAGGTTTGCTCTGGAGGCGGTATAGAGAGCCATAAATTAAATTTGGAGCGTGTTAACCACCAATGAGCCATAACATTTTGATACTCAAGGGCGATGGAATCGGACCGGAAGTAGTTGATGTCGCCGTAGATATTTTGAAACATATGGGGCTAGACCTCAATTTTAGCGAGGCAAAGGCTGGCTATGCCTGTTATCAGGAGGTGGGCGACCCTATCCCACAGACGACTATTGCTGCTGCCCGTGCTGCCGATGCTACCCTTTTCGGCGCAGTTACTACCCCCCCTGACATTCCGAACTATCGTAGCGCGGTGGTAACTCTCCGCCGCGAACTCGACCTTTACGCCAACTTGCGTCCGGTTCACTCGCTTGGTTTGACGGGTGGGCATTATCGTGAGGGGTTGGATTTTTACGTGGTTCGAGAAAATACCGAAGGTTTATATATCGGTCAGGAAGAAGATTTCGGAGATTACGCTATTGCCAAACGCCTTGTTACTAAGAAAGGCAGTGAGCGCATTGTTCGTTACGCTTACGAATTGGCACGGCGCACAGGTAAGCGCAAAGTTACTGTAGTGCATAAAGCAAACATTTTGCGCCTGACCGATGGGCTTTTCCGCCGAACCGCCTTAGCAGTGGCAAAAGAATATGCTGAACAATATGGGATTGAGGTTCAGGAACTGCTGGTGGATACAATGGCGATGCGTCTGATAAAAGACCCGCAGAATTTTGAGGTTATCGTTACCACCAACTTATTCGGGGATATTCTATCTGATGAAGCGGCGGAACTGGTAGGCGGGTTGGGCGTAGCTGCCAGCGGCAACATCGGCGAACACGGCGCAATCTTTGAACCGGTTCACGGTAGCGCCCCTGACATTGCGGGTAAGGGGATAGCCAATCCTTTTGCCACTTTGCTGGCAACCGTGATGATGTTGCAACATATAGGTGAAAATGCTGCTGCTGAACATCTCCAAGCTGCGGTGGCGGCTACTATCCGGCAGGGAACGTTAACCCCTGACCTAGGCGGTACTGCTAATACTGCCCGTGTTAAGGAGCAGATTATTTCCAATCTCTAAAAATCTTAGCGGTGGCGTAGTCACATACTGTCTTAATAGCATTAGGCAAAAATCAAAGAACAATCCCAAAAGTTTAAGGGCGTGAATTGGCAAAAACACGCCCTTTTATTATAATAATAAAATTATCGTTGCAATTCGATGAATTTCAAAATACAAATCTATTTTAAGATATAAAAAAACCAGTTATACTAAGGTTAGATTTATGATAGATAAAAACCTTATGAAAGAGGGTAGGTTGGCATGCGCGAGACCGATGAAAAGACAGAGCAATCTCCACATGTTGAAGCGGTATTAGCACTGGCGCTGTCTTTTCCGGATGGGTTATTGGTAGCAAATCAGGCTGATGAGGTGCTTTTCGCCAATCTGAAGGCTTGCGCTATGCTGGCGCATTCTGCCAGTCAATTAATCGGGCAATCTTTCCAGAATGCGCTCAAAGAAATATTATTACGCGCCCGCGAACCAAAACAGCTTTATACCCTGCTACTTAACACCCGCCCAGAACAACCGGTTATTCTTGATATATCATTGGTAACGCCAACTTCGGTTGGGGCTGAACCAGCGGCAGATGCTCATGTGCGCCTCATCCTGTTTTCAGTTCTTGATAAAGATAGTAAATGGCTTGGTCGCGGCTTATTACTGCAAGATGGTCGCTATGAACCACCGGCAGAACAGGTTAAAAACGAGTTTATGGAGGTGGTTTCACACGAGTTGCGTACGCCACTCAGCGCGATTCAAGGTTTCAGTGAATTGCTACTCACGCAGGATGCCCCTCCTGAACGTCAGCGCATGTGGCTGGAAATGATAAATCGCGAAAGTGTGCGCCTATCCGGTCTGATTGAGGATATGCTCAGCCTTGCTCATATCGAAAGCGGGCGCATTGATTTACGACTCGAACGGGTTGACCTTGAAGTGGTCATTCGTCAAGTAGTTGAGATTTTACGGGTCGGCAGCAGTCGTCATACCTTCAAAATTGAAATTGAATCTAATCTTCCGTTCGCCCGTACTGACCGCGACAAGTTAATTCAAATACTGAACAACATTATTGGCAATGCCATAAAATATTCCTCCAAAGGCGGCAACATTAACATTCGGGTTATTGTCAGCCCTACCAACTCTGAGCTTATTCAAATCAGTATCAGCGATCAGGGCGTAGGTATTCCTGAAGGCGACCAGACTCATATTTTTGAGAAATACTATCGGGTTCGCAATGGCACAACCCGCGAGGTTAAAGGCATCGGGCTAGGTCTTGCTATTACTCGTAATCTGGTCGAATTAATGGGTGGGCGTATTTGGGCGGAAAGCAAACTAGGGGTAGGCACTACCTTCTTCTTTACTGTGCCGGTTCACATCTTCCCCAATCGCGAAATCAAGGTTTTCAAAGACATTTTGCTCAAATCCTTGCTGGTTCAGGGTAAGGATATAACTGAAGCCGAGCTTTATCTGGATTACCTGCAACGCACCTTGCCCTCTAACCAACTTGATGAAGTGTTGCGTGATACCCTCTACGAAGTGGGCGAACTGTGGCATCAAGGCAAAATCGGGATTGGCGATGAGCATCTTGCGGTCGGGGTTATCCGCGACTTTCTGGCACGCGCTAAAACCGTCGCTTCTCCCTTTAGCGGATTAAGGGTTGTGGTCGGTACGGTTTCTGGTGAAGAACATATGGTGGGGCTAACAATGGTGGCAAATGCCTTTACTCGTTCTGGGTGGCTAATTACCAATCTGGGCGCAAATGTGCCTGTTTCTGCTTTTATCACCACCATTGAGCAAAGCAAGCCTGATTTGCTGTTACTGAGTATTTCGCTTCGGCAGCACTTTGTAGAAATAAAGCGCGTAGTACAGGAAGTGCGGAAGGCTTACCCTAATATGATAATAGGGGTGGGCGGGCGGTTGTTCAACGAGCTGCCTGATTTAGCGGCTCAGTTAGGCGTGGACTTTCAAGGCACAAACCCTGATGAAACTGTCAGAATAGCGACACGCTTCCTGAATGAGCGTCTTGAAACACAGAAAAAACTTTCAGAGAAAAATTCCTAATGCCTCCCGGTACACTATACGTTGTCAGCACTCCGATTGGCAATCTTGAGGATATTACCCTACGCGCCTTACGTCTCTTGCGTGAGGTAGCTTTGATTGCGGCAGAAGATACCCGACATACTCGCCACCTGCTCAACCATTTCCAGATTCCTACCCCTGCTATCGCTTATCATGAACATAACAAACTGACTCGGCTAGATAGCGTCCTTGAAAAACTAAACGAGGGCAAAGATGTGGCGTTGGTTTCGGATGCTGGCACTCCTTGTCTGAGCGACCCCGGTTGGGAATTGGTGTGCGCCTGTTTGGAACGGAACATACCTGTTGATGCTGCGCCGGGTGTCGCCGCTCCGCTAGTGTCGCTGGTTTTGAGCGGGTTTTCGCCTCGTGAATTTACCTATGCCGGCTTTCCGCCTCGCCAGAAAAGAGAATTGCGCGAATGGCTGGTACATTTCAAACCGGAGTTACAGCAACGCCCCCTCATTTGTTTTGAAGCACCTCATCGCTTACTTGCTCTTTTGGAAACTGCTCTTGAAGTGTGGGGAGAATGTTCGGTGGCAGCTTGCCGCGAATTAACCAAATTGCATCAGGAAGTGCGCCGTGAAAAGCTATCCTTGACTATTGCACATTTCCGAGAAACAGCCCCACGCGGAGAATTTACGCTGGTTTTCGCCGAGCCGGAAATTGCGCCAATTCCTATACAGGCTATAAGTGAGGAAGAAATTCTGGAAAAGTTACGGTCATTAAAAGCAACCGGATTTCGGGCAAAAGCGGCAGTTGAGCAAATTTCGCAAGAACTGGGTTTATCGCATCGCAAGGTTTATGATTTGTGGCTTAAGCTCTGAGCCTTTTCCCTTATTTCAAACTGTACTACGTAACATTCCTCAGTAGAATCGGCATGCCAAAATCGGCATAGTAGCCTATTCCTAAAAAAACCTTTTAATAGTATCATTTCTGGACTTAGCTAACATACAAATTTCTTATATCTTATAGGATACTCTTATGACCATCGAACTGGAGCTTGAGAACAGTATTGGAACTACTTCTGGCTTGGCAGGATTCTGGCGCAAAATCCGTTGGGATGCGTTGCTGGTTTTTCTGACTGTAATTTGGGGTAGCACTTTTTTACTGGTTCAAAATAGCATCAAATTGGTCGAGCCTTTCAGCTTTTTGTCAATGCGCTTTACTATCGCAACGCTGGCGCTGGCGATAATTTTCCGCAAACGCATTGTTCGGATAACTCGCCGGGAATTGGTTACAGGTAGCATCATCGGAGTATTTGTATTTTCTGCTTTTGCTCTACAAACCGTAGGCTTGCAATTTACCACTACCAGCAAGGCGGGCTTTATCACGGGCTTGTATGTGCCGCTGGTTCCGGTAATGGCAATATTTTTGCTACGCCACTTTCCCGCTCCCCTAATTTGGGTTGGGGTCTTCTTTTCAACGCTCGGTATGGGTTTGTTATCAATAAACGACAACTTTAACCTTGATTTCGGAATGGGTGAGTTGCTGGTGTTGGGCTGCGCTGTGGCATGTGCCTTACACATTGTAACTGTGAGCAAGTTTGCGCCCCAAGCCGACGCGATAAACCTAACAACCGTGCAAATCGGTGTTACCGCGCTGTTAAGTTTAGCTTCGGTATTAATTTCAGGAGAACCGTGGGTAATTGCTCCCGCTCCCGCGTGGGGTTCTGCGCTTTTTATGGGACTAATAGCTACCGCCTTTGCCTTGTCGGTAATGAATCGGGCGCAGCAATTTATCAGCAGCACCCGCGCCACCTTGATTTATGCGCTTGAACCGGCATGGGCAGGGCTGTTCGGCGTTTTGGCAGGAGAAACCTTGAGTTTACCCGCTATGTTGGGCTGCTTGCTCATTTTCGCCGGGATGGTAGTTAGCGGAATCGGGGAGAGTAGCAAGTGAAGGTTAGCTGAATTTTGGGTAGCACTCTGTAGATGGGTTTATTCTATCAAACAGTTATTATTGAATAGTATTGGTGAGCAAATAAAAAGCGCGTATTCCTTTTTCGCCCTTTACGGTGGCAAACCCGTTTACACAATAGCCAACCGCCAGATAATTCAGGAATAACGCTCTGGTTTGAGCGCGCCACCGCCCCGCTTCTTCCGGGTAAGCCTTTTGTAATTCCCGGAAGGAAAAAGGGATTTCCATTTTTAGATAAGGTGTAGCGGTACTGAAATTAACCCTGCTTATAACGGGGTACTTATCGTTATAACATTCGACCTCAAGTAAGTTAGTTGCGCTTTCTGGAATATCGGGTAAAGTATCCCCCTTTTGCACCGCTTCCAGCCTATTTATCACTCTTGAAGTATTCAATTCCCAGTCAATTATCATGCGGTCGGTATCGAGTTGCCCGTATAACCCGCCCCATCCCTTACCGTACATTTCAGGTATATACTGACGACCTAGCCCGCCTAGACGGGTCAAGTTAAAATAGGCGTTGCGGGATTCAAGGGGGTCGAACGACCACCGAATTAAATCAAAACCTAACGCCCGTACTTCTTCTCTCTGTGCGGTTTTCAGGGCAAATCCTACGCCTTGACTTTGCCATTCAGGCAGGATTCCGGTTATCTGGGAATAATGGTAAAAGCGATGTGATTCCCTGTCTTGCCCGATAAAGCTTACTGCAAAGCCCACCAATTCTTCGCCGTTGGCAGAATTAGAAAATGCGCCCAATACCAGCCCACCGTTCTTTTGCAAACCAATTAGCAGCGGCAGGTGTAACACCGTGTCTTCTGGGTTGAGTCCCCATGTTTCGCGATGCACCTGTTGGCAGGCGCGAAATTCTTCTATGCTCTGGACTTTTCTGACGTAAAAGTCTGGGACAGGCGAATCACTCATTTTCTAAGCCATAAACTACGGAAAGTTGTGAAGCTCGGTTTCGCCCGGAACTCTCCCTAATCCTTGAATCGATATTTAATTAGAGCAAAAACTGCTTCAAAGGCATCTTTCAAGCCGATTTTTTTACCTTCATCATAATCGCGCCCATAATAATGAATAGGCACTTCATATACTTTAAGCTTTTGTTTTAGAATCTTTGCGGTAATTTCCGGCTCAAAATCAAAACGATTTGCTCTTAATCTGACTCCTCGAATTACATCGGAGCGAAACATCTTGTAGCAAGTTTCCATATCGGTCAGGATTGTATTGTACAGGATATTGGTAAGCAGAGTGAGTAATTTATTGGCAACCATGTGCCAGAACATAAAGGCTCTACCGGGTCCTTTGAAACGCGAGCCATATACAACATCAGCATAACCGTCGGCAATGGGTTTTAAAAGTGCCTCGTAATCATTGGGGTCATATTCGAGGTCAGCATCTTGCACTACGACTACGGTAGATTCAGGTGCAATATTGCTAAAACCTGTACGTAGCGCAGCGCCTTTCCCCATATTTTTATCGTGGTACAAAAAGCGCACCCGGTTGTTAGGGTCAACTTCATGGTGAGCGGTGTATTCACGCTCCATCTCTTTCAAGATATTTCGTGTACCATCGGTGGAGCAATCATCGGTTATAATGATTTCCTTACGAATTGAGACTGCTTCAACCCGTTTTACTATCTCGCCAATAGTATCTTTCTCGTTATAAACCGGTATTATGACGGAGAGAAAAACCTGTTCTTGGGGTATTGGCTTAGTTATTGGGAACCTCCTTGAAATAATGACCAAATAGTACGAGACTATTGATTTAATTTGCTGGTTTTGATATAGATAATGAGCTTGATTTTGCCATTCAAAGAAGCTGTTGTCAAGCGGTGCAAAATAGTTTAGCCCTGATTAAAGGGGTTTCATTCTAACTCGCTTTATTTTCGCTAATAGCTCAAATCTGGCAAAGCCGATATTACAGAATACACTATATTGACTACTTGTGTGCTTTACTTAGAGTCATAAGAATCAATATAATGTAGCTGCATCAGTAACCGAATTGATGGAAATAGTAAAGGCTTTTCTTCTTAATGTCGAAACTGTTCAAACGCCCCGAACATGGTAAAGCGCAGGTTGCTGCTCTGGAAAAAGCTCCCAATATAAAACCCGCTGCTCCTAAAACCACAAAAAATAATTTTAAAGGTAGCACCCGCGCAAATTTCAAATTTCTCGATTACATTTGGATTAGCCTGATGTGGTTAGGTATTTGTTATCTCTGGGGTGGTGTGAATAGCGTTATCTTACCAAACCTTAACAGCCGTTATATAGATGAAAATATTAAAGGCACAATGCTAGGTATTATTACCGCTCTAGGTATGGTGGTGGCAATCGTAGTGCAACCTGTCGCTGGTGCTTTGAGCGATGTAAATCAGCATGTTTGGGGCAGACGTCGCCCTTATATACTGGTTGGTGGAATCTCAGTAGTGTTGATACTTATCACTATGGTAGCGATGGTGGTTTTTTTCGGCAACTGGTGGATGTTACTGCTCTTTTATCTTTTGTTGCAATTTGCCGATAATGTGCTACAAGGCGCTTACCAAGGTATTATTCCAGATTGTGTGCCGCCTTCGCGGCGTGGTAGAGCCAGCGGCGCAATGGGAATTGCACAAATTCTGGGTAATGTAGGTGGGTTGGCAGTAGCAACGTTATTCATTGATTTGGGGAGAGTTGAACTTGCCTTGCTGTTAATAGCACTGGTTGTTACCGTGACGCTGATTTCGACACTCACTACAATTCGCGAAGAACCCTTGCGAAGAACCCGTGAGTCTATCAGTACCTTCAGGATAATAAGGCAAATGCTCCATGAGGTGCGTAAGTATCCTGATTTTATCAGATTTATTATTTCCCGTTTGTGTGTATTGACTGCCTTGTCAACTCTCACTATTTTTGCATTCTATTACCTTCAGGACGTTATGGGTAAACGCGAAGGTACTTTGACCGAATCTTATACCCTGCTGGGTGTGGTGCTAGTCATTTGCAGCCTGCTTTCAATTATGCCTGCCGTTTGGCTTGGCGACCGGATAGGACGCAAGAAGTTGATTATTATTGCCTGCGGCATTGGCGCTACAGGCATGGTATTATTAGCAACGGCAACCGATATGTCTCAGGTGATGTTATATGGTAGTTTGATTGGGATAGCTACCGGTTCCTTCAATAGCTTGGATTGGGCGTTGGCAACCGACCTGATTCCGCAGGAATCGGCAGGGCGTTTTATGGGCATTTCCAATCTGGCGGGCGCAGGTTCTCAGGCTCTTGCTGCTCTTTTGGGGGGGACAATGCGAGATGGGTTTAACGCACTTGGTACACATGTTTTCAATTTGCCGCACCTAGGGTACACGGCGCTGTTTTTTATGGGAACATGTTTCTTTTTATTGGGGATTTTCTTTTTGAGAGGGATAAAAGACCCGACAATTGCATAGATAGCCCCAATCTAGCAATACTGTCGCGATTGCGGCTCTGAAATTTTTGGAGAGAGTGGAAGAGATATGAAAGAACTGGCATCAAAACCACAACTGATGAAGCGGAGCGGTATCCGTGAGATTTTGGAAATGGCGGTTAAAACGCCCGGTTGTATTCGTCTTGAAATTGGCGAACCGAATTTTCCTACCCCGCAGCATATCATAGAAGCTGCCCATAAAGCCGCTCTTGAAGGTCACACTAAATATACCCAATCTGCCGGATACCCTATTTTGCGTGAAGCGGTTTTGCAGAAAGCTATCAAGTACAATCACTACCAGAATATTACAGTTGATAATGTGGTGATAACGCCCGGTTCTACCCCCGGTCTGATGGGCATCTTTACCACGCTGATTAATCCGGGCGATGAAGTATTAGTGCCAGACCCGGGTTGGCCAATGTATGCAAATCAGGTAACACTATTGGGCGGCAAGCCTACTTTTTACCCCACTCGCGCTGAAAACGACTTTGTGCCGAAACTGGCTGAACTTGAAGCGGTGATTACACCTAAGACAAAAGCGATTGTGCTTTGTAATCCCAGCAACCCAACTGGGGCGGTTTATTCCAGCCAGATAGTGCAGGGAATCGTGGAACTTGCTCGCAAGCATGACCTCTATGTTATTTCGGACGAGGTTTACGAAGAATTGATTTTTGAAGGTGAGCCGACTACAGCAGCACTGTTTGACCCGGAACGTGTTATCGGGGTTTACAGCTTTAGCAAAACTTACAGCATGACTGGTTGGCGGGTAGGTTATGTGGTAGCGCCGCAACCCTTTATTGGTTTACTGGCGCGTAGCCTTGAGCCGATGCTAAGTTGCACGGCTGCACCCAACCAAATGGCGGCTCTAACTGCTTTAACAGGTCCACAGGATTGCGTGGCGGAGATGCGCGAGAGCTACCGCCGCCGCCGCGACTTGGTATGTGATATTTTAAAGCAGCGTGGGTTGTACCAATACAAGCCCAGTGGTGCTTTTTATGTAATGATTGATATTAGTACAACTTTGCTTGATAGTTATGATGTAGCCCGCACATTGGTTACGGAGCATAAGGTTTCGTGTGCGCCGGGCGCCACTTTTGGTCCCGAGTCGGGTGGTTTCTTGCGTGTATCATTGGCTACCGCTGAGGACGCACTGGTAGAAGGTGTCACCCGCATTTGCAACTTCATCGACTCGCATCGATTTTAATCAAGCTAATTGGCGGGTTAATGAAAATAACCCGCTGTTGATAATTGGGCAGTTCTGAACCTGACTTATTCAGGAAAGGAAAACAGCGATGAAAAATACGATTGAATTGAGGGTTGACCTCGGCGATACGGATGCTCGTGGAGTAGTGTTTTACCCCAACTATTTCCGCTGGTTTGACCGGGCAACTCACGAATTATTGAGAGCAGTTGGACTTACCCATAGCCAGTTATTAGAACATTATGGGCTGGCACAACCTGTCGTTGAATGTGGTTGCCACTTCATAAGACCTTTGCGTTATGATGATATTGTACGCATTGAATCGGAAGTAGTTGACCTTAAGGAAAAGACTTTCAAATTGGAACACCATCTTTTCAAAGAGGGTGTACTGGTAGGTAGCGGTTATGAATTGCGTATCTGGATAAAAATGGAAGACCCCGATGATGTCGGTAAACTTAAATCCGTATCAATTCCTGAAGAAATGGCTAAACTTCTCAAGGCAAAATAAGATGCAGGTAAAGTGGCTCTAGCTTTTTACTGGCGTGTTCTCAAACGCTGTGCCTCAGACCAAATATTCCGCCATCATTTACAGACTGAGGCATGGCACGAATTTAAAAATCTGCTTCCCGGCAAACTTGTGACTCCTCGTAGTAAGTACGTATATTGTCGGGAATCCAATCCTTTTGTGCCGGGCGGGCGTTGGCTTCCACCCCAAAGCCTTGCTTGGCGACCCGCTGTTTATGGGTTACTCTTTGACCGTGATGACCGTGTGTTGTTGGTTCGTAATAACTCCCTTAGTTTTTACTGGAATTTCCCCGGCGGGGCTATGGGTCGTGGTGAAATGCAACCGGACGCGCTCAAGCGGGAATTTATGGAAGAAACCGGGCTTGAGGTTGAGCTTGGTCCCCTTGTTGATTCTTGGGACGATTTTATAGTGATGCCTACTGGGCAACCTGTACATGGTATCTTGCATTTTTATCTGGTTCGGGTTGTAGGCGGCACCTTGTTGTCCGGTGGCAACAATTTTGATGTGAGTGAAGTGGCTTTCTTTGATAATTATTTTGAAGTGGGCAAGACTGATGAAATGCTTTCACCGCCTGCCCTTCGTCTGAAAAGCCTTATCAACCATGCACGTCAGATGCGCCGCACCCTCAATTATGCTTGCGGTTATCCGCTTTGAAACCCCCGAAAGCGTTTTGCTTTCAAAGCTTTGCCAGCGCATTGCGATAGGTTTCTAAAGCTCTTTCGCCATACATCATAAATAGCACCAGTTCCAGCGTAGCGCTATCCCCCTTTTTCTCAAGATACTCTTTAACAGTTCGCAATACGAGAGGCGCAGCACGTTGGATGGGGTATCCATAAATGCCTGTGCTAATGGAGGGAAAAGCGACACTCTTTAGCTGTTTTTTCTCCGCCAATTCCAACGACTTTAGGTAAGCGCTCGCCAACAAACGCTCGCTTTCAGCCCCACTATATTCGTCATAAATCGGACCTACCGCGTGGATAATGTAGCGGGTGGGTAAGGGGATAAGCCCTGCCGTTGTTATTACCGCGCTGCCGGTGGGGCAACCGCCGAAAGGGCGCGTCAATTCGTAAAGCTCACGTCCGGCGGCATCATGTATTGCGCCATCTACGCCACCCCCGCCTGCCAACGAAGAATTAGCGGCGTTGACAATAGCATCTGTGCCTGCCTGTACAATATCGCCGTGTTGGATTTTAAGTTTTGTTTTCCCAACCATATATTCATCTGCCATAAGCTTTCTCCTATTTGAATTTTATTAAGCAAAGTCTATAATAAGCGTTGATGCAAAAGAATTCAATCAATTAAATCTGCAATTTGCTCGCAATCGGGTTGTTAGATATTTTGCCGTAAGCTATAATATGCGGAAATTCGACTCGCTATATATCCTATCCGCTTGAATGTTGAACAAGTGTATTATTTTGAGTTTCTGGCAAACAAGGAGAGAGTTGCTAAGTGAAAGCATGGCGCACCCGCTCTGAACCACCCATAAAAAAATCTGATGGCTCGCTTATTCCTTATAAAGCCAGTGTAAACCCTAACTTATCACGTCACCAGTTAAGCATGTTAAGTACTTGGTCGCTGCGGGTTTGCGCTCTCGCTCTTGCTGGTTATTTGACCCTCCAAACCGAAATTTCCCAATGGCGTGGAGCTTTCACCTTTGGTTTTGCTTTTGTGGGAGTGGCTATCGGCGTTTATCTCACTTTTCGGATTCTAAGCTTTCCCGACCTAACTATCGAGGGTAGTTATGCGCTAGGCGGATGCGTTACCATTGCGCTTATTCGGTTTCAGGAAGGCGGTTTTTTTGGTAGCCCTTGGGTAGCCACGCTGGTTGCGACATTATGCGGGGCGTTAGCGGGTATGGCTACCGGAATAATCCACACTCGTTTCAAGGTGAATGGGATTCTAGCCGGGATTCTGGTTTCGGCGGCTTTATACAGCATTAACCTACGCGCCATCAATAATCAGGGTATTTTAGCTGCAAATCTAACCTCTACTCCTTCTACGATTCTCGATCAGGTAACAACCACGCTGCTAGGGCAACCAGACCCACGCAAGTTGCTTGGCACACTGGAAGGCGATTTTGTACAGATGGGCGTAATGGCGGCGATTGCGCTTGTGATTGTACTGTTTATCAACTGGTTAATTAATACCGAAATCGGTTTTGCTATGCGTGCTACCGGCGATAATGAAAATATGATCCGAGCATTGGGGGTAAATACCAATAACACCAAAATTATGGTACTGATGCTTTCTAACGCTATGATAGCTCTATGTGGGGCGTTGGTGGCGCAATACCAGCGTAGCGCCAGTGTTACAGCCGGACAAGGCATTATCGTTACAGGGGTGGCGGCGGTCATTATCGGAGAAACCTTCCTGCCTCCCCGTATAACTTTATTTGCTTTGACGGGCGCGGTTATCGGCGCGATTGTCTATCGCTTTATTTTCTCAGGCGTATTCAATCTCGCTCTGACTCAGGCGGTTGGGTTGCGCTTGTTGGTTACACTACTTTCTGTCGCTTTCGTTAGCTGGCTTGCTTATCTCACCTTGAATGAATTTACACCGCGCTGGATAACCATTACCAGTATCTTTGTTGGGGCTTTTGTGGGAGTGTTTTTGAGCAGCCTCTTATATTACCTCCCAATCTATCTCTTTAACTGGGAACTCGATAAGAACCTGATTGTGAAGCTGGAAGCGGGTGATATACAGATTGCGCTGGCTTTGCTGGTTTTAATTGCCTTAGTTATTCCTAGTTTGAGGCGCAATCTAGGTTTGCGAGCATTAACGGCACATTGATAGTTTTTACTGGACAATATGTTAGAACTTAACTCAATTCACAAAACTTTTAACCCCGGTGATGTTAACGAAATCAAAGCCCTTCGCGGTATTGACCTGACTCTCGATGTTGGCGAGTTCGTGACCGTTATTGGCAGCAATGGGGCGGGTAAATCCACCTTGCTAAATTCGGTGGCGGGTGTTTTCCAACCAGATGAGGGGAAGATTTATATAGATAATACTGATGTCACCCGTTGGGCAGAACATCACCGCGCCCGCTTGGTCGGACGGGTATTTCAAGACCCGTTACGTGGCACTGCCGCCTCAATGTCCATAGAACAGAACATGGCGATTGCGTTGCTGCGAGGCAAACGACGGGGGTTGGGGCAAGGGCTACGGCGCAAGGATCGCCCTGTTTTTCGGGAACATTTGGCATTGCTGGGTTTGGGCTTAGAAGATCGTTTGCAAAGCAAGGTCGGTTTGCTTTCAGGTGGGCAACGCCAATCACTTACCCTTTTGATGGCGACTCTTACCAAGCCCCGCGTATTGTTGCTGGATGAACATATAGCCGCACTTGACCCTGCTACTGCCGAACAGGTGCTTCAGCTAACCAACAAATTAGTACGTGACTACCATTTAACCACTTTAATGGTGACTCACAATATGAGTCAAGCTCTTTCGATGGGGACTCGCACGCTGATGATGCATCAGGGGCAGATAATTTTAGATTTGAGAGGCGAGGAACGCGCCCGTCTTACTGTTACTGACCTGATTAATAAATTTACGGAACTACGAGGGAAAGGCAAGCTGGATGAATCTATAGTAGATGATGAATTGCTTTTAAGTTAGCCTTCCCGTCCGGTTTTAATGCCAAACCTATTGTTGGTTGTCCCGTCTGATATTTATGGAGGAGATGAAATTGAGAAAATTCGCTGGTTTTAATCTACGCCGAGTTTCTTTATTCTTGGTGTTGAGTCTTTCGCTGGTCACTTTTCTGGCGGCTTGTGGTGATAATACTGCTACACCTGTACCCGCAACTACTACTACTGCTGCTGCTACAACAGCGGGCGCTGCAACTACCGCAGGCGCAACCACTGCCGCCGCTACTACTGCGAGTGTAGCCACCACTGCAAGCGCAACTACAGCTGTTGCTGCTACTACCGGAGCAGGTGGCGCTGCCAAGAGCGTAGCTTGTACCGCGCCAACTGCTGCTGCTACCAACGGCAAGACTTACAAAATAGCTATTGCGGTGCAAGCACCCATTCCCGCGCTTTCCAACGCTATCAAAGGTACTAAAGAGGGTTTGGCTACTTGCGGTTTTATTGAAGGTAAGAACGTAACCTACAGTTTGGGCGATGCTAACGGCGATATTCCCAGCCTGAAAACCATCGGTGACAAGTTCCGCGATGAAAAACCCGACCTGATTATAGCGGTTGGTACACAGGCGTTGGTTAATATGTACAATACCAACCCAAACACTCCGATTGTTTTCAATGCTACTACTAATCCTTACGTGGCATTGAAGGATGTGGTAAAAACGCCTACCGACCATGGCAATGTGACGGGCGTGCAGGCGCTTGCTCCGATTAAGGAAGCGCTTGAATATGCAAAAATAGTAGCACCAAATGCTAAGAATATTGGTCTGGTCTGGACTACTAGCGAGCAGAATAGCGCGGTTAATACCGATATTGCCAAGCAAGAAGCGCCGGGACTTGGTTTGACCATTGTTGAAGCGCCTATTAGCAAGCGCGAGGAAGTGCAACAAGCCGCCCAATCAATTGCCGATAAGGTGGATGTATTTTTCAGCACTACCGACGTATCGGTGGTTGACCAACTGGAAGCATTGGTGCAGGTGGCAATTGCCAAGAAGAAGCCCGTTATTTCTAATGACCCATCCTCAGCTCCACGTGGGGTTGCGTTGGCTTATGGCATTGACTACTACAACAACGGCGTTTCTTCCGCTAAACTGGCTTCCCGCATTCTAAACGGCGAGGCTGCCAGCAAAGTGGATATTGAAAAGGAAAAGGATTTTGGTCTGGTAATAAATCTTGAGGGCGCACAGTTAATGGGTGTCAAATTGCCCGATGCTATTCTGAGCAAAGCTTCGGTCAAATACGACAAGATTACGCCTAACAAATAGGTTTAGAGTTAGCAGGCATCAGGTTAAGGGGGTTAAGCAAAAACCACACCTGATGCCTATCTTTTTACTCTCAACTGTTATTCTGGAACTGGAGAAATTATGTCTGTGCGTATCTCGCAGAAAGCCGGGATGTTTTCTGAGTCGGTTATTCGGGAGATGACTCGTATTTTTCTAGCAAGGGGCGATAAGCCCGGCGTTAATTTGGCACAGGGCTTCCCGGATTTCCCCGCGCCCGCCGCGATGAAAGAAGCTGCCAGTCGCGCTATTCACGCTGATATAAATCAGTATGCTATCACATGGGGTTCTAAATCCCTACGCAATGCGATTGCAGAGAAAGTGGCAAAATTCAGCGGGTTTTATCCCGACCCAGAACGCGAAATAACGGTGGCATGTGGCGCAACCGAAGCGATGATGGCAGCAATGTTGGCAGTGGTTGACCCCGGAGACGAGGTTATTGTATTCGAGCCTTTCTATGAGAACTATGGACCGGATGCGATTCTCTCAGGCGCACAACCGCGTTTCGTCACCTTGCATGAACCGGATTGGCATTTCGATGAGGCTGAACTGAGTGCCGCTTTTAACAACAAAACTCGCGCCATTATTATTAATACGCCCAATAATCCAACCGGAAAAGTGTTCAATCGTGCCGAACTGGAATTTATCGGCGCGTTGTGCCAGAAGTGGAACGTGGTGGCGATTACCGATGAAATTTACGAACACATGGTGTACGAAGGCGAACACATCAGCCTTGCTACCCTGCCCGGTATGTACGAGCATACTATTACTATTAGTGGGCTTTCCAAAACCTATAGCGCAACCGGATGGCGCATCGGCTGGTTAATCGCCCCTCCTCATATCTCGGCTGCAATTCGTAAGGTTCACGACTTCTTGACGGTGGGCGCGGCTGCCCCCTTGCAAGAAGGCGCTGCCACTGCGCTGGCTTTCCCCGATAGCTATTACCATGATTTGCAAAAAATGTATCTGGAAAAGCGCAACAAAATGGTTGGTATTCTGGAAAAAGCGGGCTTCGAGGTTTATAAGCCCAACGGGGCTTATTACATTATGACCGACATAAGCCGTTTTGGTTTCCCCGATGATATGACTTTTGCCCGCTATCTGGTGGATAAAATTGGGGTGGGGTCAGTACCGGGCAGCAGTTTCTACCGCCATCCGGAATTTGGCAAAAGCAAAGTTCGCTTTACTTTCTGTAAGAAGCCCGAAACGCTCGACCTTGCCGCTGAGCTATTGAGCAAGTTGCAACCCCGTTAAAAATTGCATCTGATTGTCAGGGGAGTTACGGTTATTGCGTTTAACTGAGTAGCTCCTCAATCAGGCTTAATACAGCTATTTCCAACTACCCCAGATTTTGCTATAATTCCATCAATAAGACTACATAGACTGCCTAATATAAATCTGATACGAAGGGTGAAAATTGCAAGAATCAGAGCTAAGAACTTCACAGGGGGTAGCCACGTCCGAAAATAGAGAAGCTGGGAAATTTCTAACCGATCTTGATATTATTATCGTTAATTATAAAACTCCTACCCTCCTGCGCGATTGCCTTACCTCTATTTTTAGCAGCTATTGTAAATTCGATTACCGGGTTTATGTGGTAGATAACGGCTCGCAAGATGATAGCGTGGAGATGGTCAGGCGCGAGTTTGAGAATAAATATCCTAACCTGCATTTAATTGCCAGCACTGAAAACGGCGGTTTCGCTTACGGGAACAACCTAGCTTTGCGGCAGGCTTGCCCGTTGCCTGATAGCGTTACCCTCGATAATTATAATCCCGGCTCAGGCTGCTTGCCACAGGCGCGTTACATCTTACTGTTAAATCCTGACACAGTATTATCGCCGGAAGCCTTGCAGATAACGCTTGATTTTATGGAAGCTACCCCGCAGGCAGGCGCGGTAGGTCCCAAACTGGTACGGGCTAATGGAAAGCTAGATTTGGCTTGCCGCCGCAGTTTTCCTACTCCTGAAATCTCCTTCTGGCATATGACCGGATTAAGCAAGCTATTTCCGAAGAATCGTTTGTTTGCGCGTTATAACCTTACCTTTTTAGACCCTGATACGTTATATGAAGTGGATAGCGTATGTGGCGCATTTATGCTGGTGAGGGCTGAAGCGTTGGCGCAGGTTGGCTATCTTGATGAGAAGTTTTTTATGTATGGTGAGGATTTGGATTGGGCTTTGCGGATAAAGCAAAAGGGCTGGAAAATTTTCTATAACCCCGCCACTACTGTGCTGCACCTGAAAGGCGAAAGCAGTAAGCAGCGCTCTGTCGGGGCAATCATTAATTTCTACCATGCAATGGATGTTTTTTACCGCAAACATTACACCAAGCAAACCTTTTTTTTACTTAACTGGCTTATATATGGCGGCATTTGGGGCAAAGCCGGGCTTACCCTAGCGATTAATTACTTTCGTCCTAAAGAACAACGCCGTGTATCCTGATATATCAGTGGCGAACCTTGAGTAGTCAAAAACCAACTAAAAATAATTCGCCTGCCGGTTTAGATGAACAACCTGTTCTCCCGGCAAATACACCGCTCACAGGTTTATCGGCGGCTGCCGATGCCTCGCTGATGGACACTGATTTGGTTACTCTTACTAAATATCATAAGAGCGCCGGGGATTTTGCCCAGATTTTTACTTTTATTACGCTGGTTTTACTTGATATAGCGATGATTACGCTAGGTTTTGTGACAGCCTATGCCTTTCGCGCCAAAATAACCTTTGGTGGTCCGCTAATAACTTATTCCCCTACAAATTATGCAGTTATTTTGCCGATAAGCGTAGTCACTGTTTTGGTTGGCTTCTATTATCGGCGGCTCTATAGCTTGAAACGTGGCTATAGCCGTATAGATGAGTTCTACCGTATTTGCGCTGCTGTTACTCTTGGTATAATTCTGGCTATTGCTTTGAATTCAGTGATTCTGGGTGGTAGTTTTCAATACTCGCGCCAGATTTTAATTTATTCGCTGGTTTTGATAATATTATTTACTACCTTAGCGCGTTTTATTTTCGGGGCAATTCTTGGCTTCCTGCGCCGTAAGGGTGTAACTCAAATAAGACTTTTGCTAGTTGGTAGCGGGGAGGTAGTGGAACGAATTGCTCGAAAAGTAGCCGAATCTCCGGGTTTGGGTTACCGGGTAGTGGGCGTGCTGTCGGATGAACCGCTCGAAAACAGCATTAACAACTTATCCATAGTAGGCAAGTTAAATGAGTTGCGTGAGGTTGTGCCTCGTTATCATGTTGATGAGGTTATCATTGCTATAAGAGGAGCTTCTCAGGATACTCTGTTGGGCTTTGTGGATAAATGCGAAGACCTGCCGGTAAACATTTGGATATATCCCGATGCGTTCCAATTGATTACTACTAACGACGATGCTATCGGTGAGCTTACCGGTCTCCCGCTTTTGAGCGTGAAAGATTCTTCTTTGCGTGGTGTAAATCGCTTTATTAAACGTTCAATGGATGTTGCAATCAGTGCTTTAATCCTGATTTTTTCCTCACCCTTGCTGCTATTGCAGGCTTTATTAATAAAAGTAACCGACCCTAAAGGACCCGTTTTATATACTCAGGAGCGGGTGGGTCTGGACGGCATACCTTTTACCGTATTGAAATTCCGTTCAATGCGTGCCACTTCCGAAAAAACCGGACCCGGTTGGACTGTCAAGAATGACCCGCGTCGTACCAAGATAGGCACATTTATGCGCCGCTTTAGTTTGGATGAAATGCCTCAGTTTATAAATGTGCTAATCGGTGATATGAGCATCGTTGGTCCTCGCCCTGAGCAGGTTTTCAAGGTAGAAGAATTTAGCCAAACCTACCCGCGTTATAGTCGTCGCCACAAAGAAAAGGCGGGCATAACTGGGTGGGCGCAGGTCAACGGTTTGCGAGGAGATACCTCAATCGAAGAACGTATTCGTTATGACCTGTACTATGTAGAAAACTGGTCAATTCTATTCGACATTAAGATAATGCTAAAAACTTTGATAGTGATTTTTACGGATAAGAATGCGTATTAGGAGAAATAGATTATGCAAAAAGCGTCGCTTGGCTGCTTGCTACTGCACGGTTTAAGCTCACATATAAATTGCATTGACCCTGTTGTTGACCGCTTAGAGAAACTGGGTATTCCTTACCGTATGCCGGCGCTGCGAGGGCATATGTCTAAACCAGAAGACCTACAAGGGGTTAGTTGGCAGGATTGGTACGCTGATGCGGAAAAAGCCTTAAAAGAGCTTTTACAAGTGGCGGATAAGGCTGTAATTATAGGGCTTTCGATGGGGGGTGTTGTCTCTCTTGACCTAACGCTTGCCTATCAGGAGCAACTGGCGGGCTTGGTGACTATCGCTGCTGCGTTAAAATATTCCGACCCGCGCACGAATCTGCTGCCGCTACTGGTGCGTTTCCAGAAAAAGATAGTTTTCCAATTCAACCCCGCCGATTACTGTGACCCCGATATGCTAAAGACCAATCAGAACTATAAATGGATTCCTACCCACGCGGCGTTACAACTCTATCGCTATCAGCAGCGGATACGCAAGCCCAATTTGATGGCGCAAATTAAAATCCCTACGCTGGTGATTGCTGCGCAGAGAGACCGCACCATTGACCCCAAAATTCAGCAGTGGTTATACGATAATCTTGGTAGCAAAGAAAAAACCTTGAAATGGTTTTATCGTAGCGGTCATGAAATGCTGCGAGATGGCGAAAAAACTGAAGCGCTGGACGAAATTGAAAAATTTGTGGCTAAATTGCACGACCGTGCCGCAAACGAGTTAGGACAAAAACAAAAAGCATGAACGATACAGCCTCAAGTTGGCTTGAACTGGCGGTAGTGGCGGAAGCAGAAGCAGTGGAAGCCATTACCGAGCTTTTTACACGCTATGGTTACAATCAAGGGGTGGTTATCGAAGAACCGATAAAACCCGGTGCCGATGGCGGCGCTGAGATTGACCCCGAAGGTTTGGTGACGGTACGCACTTATCTGCCGCTCAACCCTGAAAATTCCGAAGAGCAACAGGCACAGGTTCAAAAACTTAGAGAAGGTTTATGGTATTTGGGGCGAATGTTGCACATAGAGGATTTGCAAGTAGCCGAAAAGCTCGAAGAAGATTGGGCTAATGCTTGGAAACAATACTATCAGGTGCATCGGTTGGGAAAGCGCACCGTAATCAAACCACCGTGGCAGCCCTATGTTTCCGAACCTGATGATATAGTGGTGGAAATTGACCCCGGTATGGCTTTTGGAACGGGTTTGCACCCTACCACTCGTCTTTGCCTATTGCTGGCAGAAGAACAAATCCCTTTGCTATTGGCGCAAAAGGAAAATGAGCGCATTAAATCCCTCGATGTGGGGACAGGTAGCGGCATATTGGCTATTGCCGCCGCGAAATTAGGCGCAAGTTTAACCATAGGGGTTGATACTGACCCGGTAGCGGTGCAATCTGCCGCTGAAAATGTTTCCCGGAACGGTCTGGAAGAGCGCATAATAGTGGCGGCAGGTTCGCTGGCAGTGGAGAAAAGCATTGCAAGCGGCGGCTTTTACAGCTTCCCGGAGGATGCACAGCGTGTACCGGAAGCCTTGATAACCCATGCGCCTTACGATGTTGTGCTGGCAAATATTATTGCGCGGGTGCTTGGGGCCCTGGCTAATGCTTTTGCGTTGGTTTTAAAGCCCGGTGGAAAGCTGATTGTAAGCGGCATTATTTCCGAGAAAGAAACGGAAGTAGTTCAGGCATTTGAACAGGTAGGGCTGAAAATACTGGAACGACGCAGCGAAAACGATTGGGTGGCGCTGCTGGCAGAAAAACCCGTTTAAGCTCCAAGTCTGGCTTTAAGCAATAACGGGGCAACTTTTTTAGGGGTAAAGAGCTTTTCAAGCTCGGTGCGAATAAACTCTGGTAATTTTTCGGGAGTGCGAATCGCCTTTTTGCCGGAAAGCCTCCCGATATAATCTCCGGGTAGCGGTTCAAACGCGCTCAAGTTAACATGTTCATTCTCAATATGTCGCACAATCGCGGCACCCGCCGCCAACTCACGAATGGCTTTTACGCTTCGAGCGGACAGTTTGAGGCGGCGGGCGATACCGTTAAGCCCTGACCCTTCTTGCTTGAAAAATACGTGCATTTGCGCCTGTTCGAGTAACCAACGCCCTGCTCCGTTTGCTCCTACCAGCAGTTCCTCACAATTATCGGTAATCGCCCAAATCTTTTGTCCATATTTTATCGTTTTAAAGAGACTTCCGGCAAAGGTTTTGTCTTGTAATAGCCAGTCGGCTTCACTCACTACAATATTATGGTCGCGCAACCGTCCTGCCATTTCTGTAAAAACCCGTGTCATTATTGAGCGGCGCGTAGTTTCGGGGAGAACCTTTATCTCATCCGGTTCAAAGCCGAACACCAGCAATGGTTCATTAGGCTGGATTTGATCGGTGGGAACTGTAAAAAGCCATGCTAAATCCCCATCCAGTACCAGCCGTGATAGCGCCTCTGCTAGAATCTCATTATTATCGTCAATGGCGCGTTCCCATAGCGATACAGGAGTTAGAGCAATATTCTCATATTGTTGGGCTACCACCGCTCCGAGTAATAGCGATTCCAGACCAACGTCATCTTTTAGTCCAAGCAAATCGCTCAAAAAACGCCCGGTATATTCAATCCATTTTTCGATTTGAGAGAGGGTTTGTAGGTTTGAAGGGCTGGCGGATAGCAAATCTATAAATTGGTGCGGGCGTTGCCACGTCTTTAAGCCGCCCAATTGTCGAGCAGTAACCAGCCATTTTCCAGAAGGGTCAAAAACGCAAAATTTCTGCCCTTGTAGAAAACGCATCGCCATTAAATATTGCGTCATATTGCGGGCAGCCTCGTAATAACGGGTATCTTTTTCACCCATTAGAAAGATGCTTAACCTAGAATCAGGTTTCAGGTAAAATGCTTCACCTGTTCGGCTGTAACCTGCCAGCGTGGCACATTCAACGCTAGAACCGGAAGTGGCGAGTTGTAGCAACTTACCGGCGGTAGTTACATTCTGACGCACCTGTGAAGCAACAGGATGTTCGCCTACTACAAATGGGCGAGCCAATTGTGATAGATTTATCGGCGCACAATCTCGCCACGCCAATTCCAATCCATTCTCCCCGCATACTCGGCGTGGGGTTAGGTGTGCCTCCAGCAAAGCCATTTCAAAGGTTTCGACCTGTTCGGTGAAATGCTCTGGGTCAGAATATAAGGAAAAGCATAGGCTGACTTCGTAAAAGCGTTGTCCTTGCTCCTCTAATGTGGCAAGCCGTTTATTCACTTCGTTTAGTTGTTCGCTCAAATCACGGCTTGCATTTTTAGTACCAACATTCTGTGCGCTTTCCAGCATTTCCAATAAAGTGGCGCTTCTTTTTTCCAGTACCGTTCTCAAGGCAGGGTCGGGTTTGCCCGGTGTAATATGCCCCACAATATCGAAGCGAGCATTTGCCAGCATCTCATTTTCCAGAATCGGGCGCGTCCATCCTCCCTCCACTGAAGGTGGCGGGGCAACTAGCGACCAGTAAGCGCGGGTATCGGTTGTTTGCACGTAATCCTCACCACAGGCAGGTTCAAGATTAACGCCGTATTCGTCCAGAAGTTTTTGTAGCTCAACAGCACAAAGTGGAGTTGCGTCACACGGCAAATTGGTAAAGAGCAAAGCAAGTTGCTCTGCCATTTCTTCTTCACTGTGCGCCCCGATAAGTAGGTAAAATTCCTGTTCGGTTAAGCCGGCTTCCTCAACAGGATATATCAGATTTTCCAGATAATCTTCCAAAAACAAATAAGCCGATTCTTCATCATTCAGGCGTTGTAATACCTGTTCTTGCAAATGCTCATAATAGTTTTTGAGGCTGCCCGGCTTACGGCGCAAAATATACTGAGCCGCTACACCCTCAGGTAAGGAGGCAGTCAACCTGTGCCAAAAATCAGCCTCCTCTCTTTCATCAGTCAGCCCTAAGTTCAGGCGCGAACCTGACAAGCGCAATCCCCCGGTAAGAATCTTTACCCCTTTCGACTTCTTCTTATCAGAAAAGAAAACGAATGGGGTACAATCCTGAGCAAGCTCAATTACCCCGAATCTCTCTACGCCTACCGGATTCAGAACCGGGCGAACCTTGAGAAATCCGGGTCTATGTATGGGCAAATCACGTTTTGGTTGAGGCTTTGCAAAAATCATAACTGGTTACTCTGATAAAGTTGCCGGGTTATTTCGGCTAATTCCCTGAACGCCATTGTGCCACCAGATTATTAACATGTTTGATATAGGCGGTTGGGTTATTATTATCGGCAGCAGGCGCATAAACGGGAACAATTTTCTCAACAGTATTCAATTTCCAACCGTCCACATATAGATTTTTGATAAGTTTGTACCAGTCCTCGATACCTGCATCCCAACCGGGATATTTACGGAAGCCTTGATAATTCTCATAACCGGGTGTGACGCGAATATTGCCAATGGATTTGGTTACGGTAGCTATTCCTTGTGTGCCGGCTGAACTTTCGTGGATGAAGAAAGCAAGCGCGTATGCCGGATTGATACCGTACTTGATACCCAAATCATACATAGTTCGTCCCATTCCGGTTGCAGGAGATTTATAGCTGCTGAGAACCGAGTCAATCTTTTCAGGGCTGATGCTGGGTGCGCCTAAAATGGTGCCTGTTAAGTTTTGGTTAGAAATCTGCCCAACATTACTTTGACCAAAAGTAGTGTAACGTGGCGCTTGCGCTGTAGCGTTCTGAATCCAACCAAAGAAAATTACTGCCAAAAATAAGCCCAGCCCTATTGTAAAAACCCAGCCTATCGCTTTTCGGTAGGGCGAATTTTGGTACAGGTTAACCATAAGAGCCTTTAGCTCGTAAAAGCTGTTTTGGGGGAAAACTGTTGAATGTAACATCTCATTTACTTCATAGTTTGCCCATTGGCGGTTATAGGGTTGTGCTTGATGTATTGTATCCTCATAAGTGTAGCTCCCTTTTGGAGCTACTTTGAATGGTTCCGGTTGATAAATGACTTTGATACTTGCCGGACGGGCTGTGGGAGGTCTTTTTCTCTCAACGCGCCGAGGTTTGTAATCTTGCTCTTCCTCATCCCAGTAATCCCATGTTCTGGCTGTAGCTTCTCGCCCCACTGAGCGCCTCCTACTTTTTCATAATCCGGCGAACTTCATCGCCAGATGCCGGGCGGAATTTGCCGCTATCGTTCATATAAACCAATTCTGAACCATCCACAGTTGCTATCAGGTCAACATGCCCGTCAGCATTTACATCTTCAAGTCGGATTTTGACCGGAGTTAGGTCAGCGTTTTTCCCAAAAAGACGAGGTCCTTTGATAACAGTCATTTTTGCCGTATCTCCACCGGGGATTTCGTAGATGTTAACTTCCCCATTGATGTTTTGGGCAATAAAGTTAGTGGCTTGTCCGGTTTGCTCGTTATGCCCTACCCAGCCGCTAAGCTGCATAGTGCGCGGTCTGCCGTAAGTCATATCATCCTGCCACGTATTCCACCAACCGATTACGGTGGTTATCAATAAAATCATTGTAGTTATTGCGACCAAGCCCCCTATTACCGACAACAACATTTTATAAGGCGCAATATTAGATAAGCTAAGTTTATCAAGAATAGCAAAACGATTATTTATCGTTTTAGGCTGAGGGCGATTATAACGGGGCGCGGGTAAAGCCCTACCTTGGGGCGGCATCATAGCCCGTGGCGGTACATTCGCACGAGCATGCATTGGTGGCGCTACGTTTGGCAGTGGGCGTGGCATATTCACACGAGCGGCTGTACTTTCACCCTGCCCGATTACATTAACTCTGTAAGTAGGCATAGCCATTCTTGGCGTTCCCGGTACATTGGCATGTCGGGGTAAGGGTTGATTCTCATCTTCTTCAAAATCATCATAATGCGAGTAATTGCGAGCCGGATTAGCCATCATCGTTAACTCCTTTTTAGGTTAGGACCTGCTTGTGGTTTGTGAGCAATAGCAGGTGAGCATAGGTATAGGACGAATTTTAGTTTTTATCCTAATTTTACAGAACATAAAGCCTAAAATACAAATGTTCTAATTACCATGTATATAGAACAATTATGCGGATTTGTCAAGAGGTTTTCCGTAAATTCGTTCTAAATTCCTTATGGGGTTTAAAAGCTAATAGAAAATGCCTCTATAATTAGAGGCAAAGAAAGAAGACCGGATTAGAGTGATAATGAGGCTAAAATGTCAGTACGCTCACCACCAGCATACCTGTTACGAAGAATATCTGGCTGTGAGAGTTGTACCAGATGGCTTTTGCCAAGGGCTTTTCAAGAAAGGACTTCTGGTAAAATAATTGCGGCAACATCAGCAGCAAAACAACGGCTGCCGCGAGAAAATGGTGGTCGGCTAAGATGAGATATGCAATTACTGCCAATTGTGCGCTATCTATTAGGGCGCATGTTATTCTGGCAGCAATGCGCGTGCCGTAAACCACCGGGACGCTTGGCAATTTGAGCGCGTAATCTCCCACGATGCTTTTAAAATCATTAGAAATCATTATGCCGGTAGCGCCGAGCGAATAGATAGATATTATAATCAATACTCGTGGGCTGATTTCTCCAAAAATGCTGGCGGCGGCTAACCACGGGAACGCAATATAAGAGACTGCGCTGGTGAGTGGACCGAGCCACGTAAAACGCTTGAGCCGTAGCGGTGGTGCGCTATAAGCGTGTGCTAACCCTATTCCTGCCAGTGAAAGAAAAAACACTACTGTGCCAAGATAGTATGCCGATAATAAGCCTAAAAAGCCCAAGCATCCGATAATGCGGTAGGTTTCCATGAGGGTGATACGTAGGCTTGGAATTGCTCTTGATGGCTCGTTAACCGCATCCACTTCGCGGTCGAAATAGTCATTTATTGCCTGACCCATTCCACACAACAGCGGTCCGGATAAAATTAAACCAACTAATAGCTTTAAAAGAATTTCCAAATCGAGTCGCAAACCGCCTGTTCCTACTGCACCGCACAGGAACGACCAAACCACCGGAACCCAAGTAATGGGTTTCATTATGCTGATGTAAATACTCCAGCGCAGTTTGGCTATTTCAGCAGGTTTAACTTCTTGCGTTTTTCGCACAACCACCTGTGCGCTTTGATTGACTTCGTAATCACTATCAGGTGGTGTGTCGGAAGGATTTATAATTTGCAGATGCGGGTGTTTTTTTCGCTCGTTGTTCATGGGATAATGGCTTTCTAAAGGCAAAAAGACAAGTTTACTCAGGATATTGCCATGTTAGCATAGGCAATATCAGACTCCCGTAGTAGAGGCTACACCTACGGCGTATAAGTTTGATGGCTGCGAACCTTGTTTTTTAAGCCTTATTTAAGGTAATACAGGCGCAGCGATTAGGCCGGAGCTTCCACCTTATGTGTCGGGTTATCGTAGTCGCTATAACGTATCTCGGCATCGTTGCTTCCACTTTTAACCTGAACCAGAGCTACTTGAAAAGTTTGTTTATCATACTTATAGGTCAGGCGGGTCTTATTAATCGTTGTGCTTAATGCGGAGGCGCTATCGGTTTCTATGGCGAAAACGCCCACATCTTTGCCATCGAGCTTCTCATCGTTTTGGGAGTAAAAGAGGCTACCGGCGAGATTAGACGGTATTACTTCATTCAGGCGTGCAGTTATATCGGATAAGGAGGAGTCGCCTGAGTTTTTCTGCCAAGTCTTGCCGTCCACACTAAAGTAAAAATCCTTGCCTATCAGCACAACCTGAGCTTTTTGACCCCCGGTTTCAAGATTTCCCGAAATGCGATCTGGCTTAACAAATACTCCGCTCAAACTAACTCCTGTGGATACCACCGAGAAGCGATATGAATTAGCTTTTCCGGTTGCTTCAAACACTTTCTTAAATACTTCCAAACTACCGCTGTAGTTGCCGGATGCCGGAATAGTTATGATATTTGAGGGAACTGCGCTACTTGCGGTGTTGGCAATAGCAATAGTAGTTACAGGGGCAACCCCTGATGTTACCTGAACAGTAGCTATGGTTGTTACCGTCCGATTAGGGGCAGGAGAAGGCGATTTTACTGCTGTTGGGTTATCCTCACTGCAAGCAACAAGCAATATACAACAACTCAAGAGTATTAGAATATAGATTTTCTTCAATTTGACCCCCATATTTAAGTATCATATTTGTAGTGCTTAGTTTAGCTTCTTGTGGCTCAGATTTCAAGAAAAACAAAAGAGCAGCCAACCGACTGCTCTTGAAATTAATCTATCTCTAATTATGCCTAGCGATTGACATACTGGCGTTGGTAGTATTCTTGGAACTCACCTGATTTAAGCGGTCGCCACCACTCCTCGTTTTTCAAGAACCACTCGACAGTCTGACGCATTGCCGTTTCAAAAGTGAATTGTGGCTCCCAACCCAATTGGCGAATTTTGGTGGTATCCAACGAATAACGGCGATCATGACCGGGGCGGTCTTTAACGTATTTGATAAGGTCAAGCGGTTTTCCGGTTAATTCAAGAACCTTATGAGTTATTTCAAGGTTGGTGCGTTCGTTGCCACCCCCCACATTATAAGCCTCACCGAGTTGCCCCTTGTGTAGCACTAGGTCTATCCCACTGCAATGATCCAACACGTAAATCCAGTCGCGAATCTGCTGCCCATCACCGTAAACCGGAACCTGAATATTATCAATTACATTGGTAATAAAAAGCGGGATAAGCTTTTCAGGATACTGATAAGGTCCATAATTGTTGCTACCGCGTGTAATCAGCACAGGAACGCCATACGTGACATAGTAAGCGTGTGCCATAAGCTCTCCGCCTGCTTTACTGGCAGAATAGGGGCTGCGTGTTTCGAGGCGGTCGCCTTCTTTAGAAGAACCTTGCGGAATATGTCCGTAAACCTCATCGGTGGAAATTTGCACAAAACGTTCTACCGCATATTTTTTGGCGGCTTCCAGAAGTACGAAAGTGCCGTACACATCGGTCATAATGAATTGACCAGGTTGTTCAATTGAGCGGTCAACATGGCTTTCGGCGGCAAAATTCAAAACATATTGGCAATCTTGCATTGCCTTATCAACTGCCACCGGGTCGGCAATATCGCCTTTTACAAAGGTATACCGCTCTCCATAATTTTGTTCAATATCTGCCAGATTTGCCAAATTACCAGCGTATGTCAATTTATCTAACACTACCACATGATAGTCAGGGTATTTTTCAAGCATATAGCGGACATAATTCGAGCCTATAAAGCCCGCACCGCCAGTAATTAAAACTTTCTTCATAAAGCTTATCTAACTCTCCTGTAAAAGATTAAAGAATTCCTACCCGGCTGTTATCGCCCAGTAATAGTTTTAAGGCTTTGGGTTTGATGGGCGATTTTTCCACTACCACGTTTCGCCCTATAAGACTATCCTCAATCCGGCTGGGTATATCGTGAATTTGGCTGTTTTCAAGAATAATGCTATGCTCTACTTCGCTATCGCTAATGGTGCAGTTATGATTAATCGAAGTATATGGTCCTACGTAACTGTTAATAATTCGGCAACCCCTACCGATAATTGTCGGACCACGCACCACACTATTAATGATTTCGGCTGATTGTTCGATAACCACCTTGCCTTCAACACGGCTATCTTTATCTACATAGCAGGAAACGTTGCGTTCTAGCCGGTCTAAAATGAGACGATTTACCTCTAGCATATCGGCTTGTTTCCCTGTATCCACCCACCAGCCATCCAAAACAAAAGGCTTTACATCATAACCGTTAGTCACTAGGTATTGAATAGCATCGGTGATTTCCAGTTCGCCGCGCCAACTTGGTTTTATTTCGTTAACTGCTGTGAATATATTGTGGTCGAACATATAAACGCCCACCAACGCTAGGTTGCTCGGTGGGTCTGCTGGCTTTTCAATTAGGCTTACCACCCTATCCCCCGCTAAAACTGCAACACCATAACTTTGAGGGTTAGTAACTTCCTTTAATAAAATCTGGCAGTTGCACTTGCCTGTTTTAAAATCCTCAACCAAGGGGCGAATACTTTGTTCAAGCATATTGTCGCCCAAATACATTACAAACTGATCATCTCCAAGAAATTCGTGTGAGATTTTTACGGCGTGCGCCAATCCTAACGGCGCATCTTGTTGAATATAGGTTATTTTTGCGTTCCACTTTTCGCCGCTACCAACAGCAGTTTTTACCTCGGCAGCAGTATCGCCAACTACAATCCCAATTTCGGAAATACCAGCTTCCACAAGGTTTTCTATGGTATAGAACAATACAGGCTTGTTAGCTACAGGCACAAGTTGTTTGGCGCTGGTATAGGTTAGGGGGCGCAGCCGCGTACCTTTTCCGCCGCTGAGGATTAATCCCTTCACGCTGGAGAGTCCTCCTTTCAAGATGACAATTAGATTAACGTAAATTTGTGCATACTGGTTAAGGGATAATTATACTACGCAATTATCCCTTAACCGAATCAATTTTACGCAAGGCATACTAAAATCCTGTGAGTTTATATATTCAGCTATATTACAACAACTACACCTTGCTTAATGCAAAGGTTCGATTAGTTCGGGGGTATTATTATAGGGAGAATTTACCTGATTTGAGACTAGATGCGCTACCATTAGTTTTGGTGGGAAGGGTTTGAGTATAGAAAGAACCTTTGCAGGGTTGGTGTTGGTGGTATCTAGCCAGATACTTTCAAATTCTTCCGGTAGAATTACTGCCATTCGATTATGCAAGGGCTTGATAAGCTCGTTTGCTTCCGTTGTAATTATGGTAAAACTATATAGTTCTTGCCCATGCTCATCTCTCCATATATCGTACAAACCCGCCATTGCAAAGAGGGGTGCCTCATTTCCTTGCAGGTAGATAAAATAAGGGATTTTTGGGGCTTTAACTAATTCTGGCTTTTTCCATTCAAAGAAGCCATTTGCTGGTATAAGGCAATGTTGTGTTCTAAAAGGTTTACGGAAAGCGGGTTTGGTTTCGATTCCTTCAACCCTAGCGTTAATTGTTGAATAATTGGCTTTGGGTTCTTTTGACCAACTTGGTATCAAGCCCCATTTCATTAACTTTATTTGTCTGCCTTTTTCACTCGCAACTATAACAGGGCAAGTTTGGCTAGGCGCTATATTGAAACTTGGCGCAAAATCAATATTACTAAACATAGCCTGAGCAGTAAACCGCTCTTCAATGTAATCTATGCTGGCTTTCAGGGCAAATCGACCACACATATAATTTTCTCCATTCGCCTATAAGGTATTTAAGCAAAACTCTCATATAATTAATCTACAGATTGGACAGCAAAGACTACAAAGTATCAATAACTACAGCAGTACCGATAAAAATGTTATACAATATCTTGACAGAGTAATGCTGCGTGATATTATTTTAGTATAAAGAATTATAATTACTTCCATAATACTCTCAAAGCGATAATTGCAAAAGGCTGGCAAAATAAACTGAGAAGCTGCAACAGGTAGCTTTCCTTCAAAGGAACATTTCAAAATGTTAGAAAACACCCTCGATCTGCCTATTTATAGTATTAAAGCGGTGGCACATATGGCAGGTATTACCGAACCTACTCTACGCGCTTGGGAGAAACGCTACAAAATTCTCACTCCACAGCGGACTGAGAGTGGGCATAGGCGTTATACCAAGCGAGATATTTATCGGGTTATGTGGCTGAGTAATCGCCTTGAAGAAGGAATGTCAATTAGCCAAGCCAGCGCTCTTTTACAAGCACAGCCGGAAGAAACTGTTCAGGATATGTTGCAGTATGAAAATCGCCAATCTCGTGCCACTTCTACGAAAACCAGCGGAAAAGGAAGCCACCCGAAGATTGCTCGTTTGAGTGAAATACGTTCTTTGAGCGTACTTGGCAATGAATTGATGAATGCTTTCCTTCAGTTTGATGAACTGACTGCTGATAACCTTATTTCTGAAGCAGCCGGATTTTATTCACCTGAAGAAGTTTGTGTAGATTTAATGCAAGCGGTACTATATGAAATCGGTGATCGCTGGATGCGTAATGAAGTAACAGTTGCTACCGAACATTTTGCCAGCAATATCTGCCGCACTCGTCTAAACGCGATGATTAATTCGCTACCGGTTCAGGAAACAGGTCCTCTAATTCTGACAGGTTGCGCTCCTCACGAATTTCATGAAGTAGGGGTAGTGATGACTAGCTTCTTTCTTCGTAGAAATGGCTGGCGGGTGCTTTATCTAGGGCAAAATGTACCTGCCCTTGACCTAGAAAAAGATTTGCGCCGTCTGAAGCCTTCTATGGTAGTATTTTCAGCAAGTCGTTCTGAAACCGCTATTGCGCTGCATCAAGAAATATTACCGGTGATAGAAAGAGTAAAGCAATACTGGCTGCCCGGTCTTATTTTTGCCTATGCCGGTCGTGCTTTCACCGAAGACTCGAATCTGCATGCACTTTTCAAAAGTGCGGTTTATTTTGGTGATGAAGGACGACAGAGCGTGGCATTAGTACAAAAACTCTTGTCAAAAGATTAGCTAATTCTGAAAGCAAAAACGCGGGGCGTAGGTAAAACTTGTGCCTTTTTTATTTACGGTTATTGCGTTTGCGCCCTGCTACTACAAACAAGCCTACTATTGCTAGACTGAAAAAAGTAGGTAACAAGCCAGATTTGTTATCTTTGGGCTTGGTATTTTCGATAGCTACAGGAGCAAAAATATTCGATTTAGTTTTTTCTATGTCTTGTTCTCGCAATTCTCCTGTTTCCACTTCAGCCTTGCGCGTAGCTACTGCTGCTATTTCAGCCCCTATAAGCAAAATACAAGCGCTGACATATACGTAGAATAAAAAGATTATAACTCCGGCTATAGCTCCGTAGGTGCGCTGATAGCTTTGCGTTCCGCCAAATCCGGTTAGGAAAAAGCTCAAAAATAATTTGCTGACTTCAAAAAGAAATGCTGCCACCACCGCGCCCAATAGTATTGGTTTCCAGCGAATGCGTTTTTCTAAAGTACGATCGGGGGCGAGTCGGTAAATGGTCATAAAAATTGCCACGTTAAGTAAGTAGGGTACAACGAAAATGATTGTATCCCAGAGCAAACTGAAACTGTTAAGGGTAATACCGAGGATTCCTATATCAAGCCCGCGAATTATCTGAATGGCAAATCCGATGCCTGTAGAGAAAATAAACAGGATACCAAGCCCTATTAACATCGCAAAACGCAAGCTAGTTTTCTTAATAAAGCTCCGCTGGTCTTTTTTTACATCCCATGCCACATTTATTGCAGTCATAATTCCATCGAAAACGCCGCTACCAGACCATAGTGTGCCAATCACCGATACTATTGCCAGAACGGGAGCAGCTTTACTCAAGGTGTCAATGAAATTACTAATGATTTCATTGATGTTTACTCCGGCTTGGTCGGCTTTTGGGAAAGCTTCAATCAGGCTTTTAGTTATATCCTTTCGGGTACTATCGTCCTGAATAATTAAAGTAGCGATTACAACTGCTCCGATAATAAGCGGAAAAACAGAAACCAACGCATAATAAGCTATTGCCGCTGCCCAACTTGTGCCTTGATCTTCCCGAAATTTATTCAACCCTCGTTTCAGGATTGAGAAAAACTCCTTCATGTGCCTTATATATCCTCGTCAAAAGCATATTGCAATTTTTTCAAATCAACGGGAATACCGGCAATGCAGAAAAAAACCTCATCCGAGAGGTTGGCGGCAACCTGATTCAAGCGTCCTAACGCATCTCGATAAGCGCGTCCCAATGGATATGGCGGTACTAAACCCATTCCCACTTCGTTCGAGACCATTACTAGACCGCAATTTTTCTCACGTAACCAAGCCACCACTGATTCGAGTTCCTGCGCCATAGCGCGTTCTTCCGCAAAATAATCTGGGGATGTGACTTGAACAGGAGTAGTTGGCGCGGTAGATTCGAGCGCAAGGTCATCTTCAGGCGGTATTTGGGCAACATATCCCTGAGCATCGTTATCCAATGGTGTTATGCTCATCAAGCGGTTGGTAGTCCAAAGCGTGAGACAATCCAACAACACCAATTTCTCGCCCTTGTATTCTTGCTGTACTTTTTGAGCTAGACTCAAGGGAGCTTCGACTGTGTGCCATGTATCCGGGCGACTGGCGCGGTGTCGGATTACTCGCTCTTTCATTTCTGCGTCATATGGTTCGAGCGTTGCTACATATAACACCGCAAAGTTGCCCGCGCGGGAACTTGCCAGTTTCTCGGCAAAGGTACTTTTGCCGCTACGTGCGCCACCCAAAACAAGGCTTACTAGGCGCTCTTTCGATGGTTTTGACATTGTTGCTACTGTTCAAAAACCTTTCCACAAGACAAGAAATTCCTATTTACCTTCATTTAAATCCATTGTGTCTATATGCGATGTATCGTTAAACAGCGATAGGATTGAAGCATTATCGTAAAGGTGCAGGATGGACAACGAACAACTATCTACCCGCCATTGCCAGATACGGTTTAGATCCATCCCCATATAATGGCAAAGCAGTGTGCCGATTACTCCCCCATGTGCTACCACCAGAACCACCTCATCCTCGCCGGGATGTTTGTCGGTAATATAATCAATTGATTTGCTAACCCGTGCAAGCACAGTCTTAAGATTTTCACCACCGGGCGGACTATAATTATAACGGTCGCTTTGCCAGAGCTTGGTTTCTTCGGGGAATTGCTCCAGCATTTGATTATAATTTAGCCCTTCTGCTCTGCCGCCGGACGCTTCACGCAGACCGGGCAATATTTCCGCTTCTAGTTTGGGAGAATGCCATTCCAACCCGATTTGGGCAGTGATACGCGCTCTGCTCAAATCGCTACAATAGGCAGCAGTGAGTTTTAAATGAGAGAGACGTTTCTGTAAAGCTCTAGATTGACGTAAACCCATTTCATTAAGCGGTATGTCGGTTTGTCCTTGATAACGGCGTTGCGCGTTATAATCGGTTTGACCGTGCCTTACCAGAATCAGCTTCGGCATTTTCTTATCACCTATAAAAGATAGACGGTTTTGAGAAGTATTTGGTCACAGAAACCATATGGATTTTATCACACCTGCCGCAGTCCCGATAATAAGCCAAACGAGAGTCTCGCTGGATTCGGTTACAGCCCCATAGCTATCGCCCGTTAAACCGGCAGGCAGTTTGCTCATTACATACTTACCAAAAAGATAAGCAAAAACGAAAGTGGCTAATACCAGCGCCACTCCAAATAGTCGCAGTGTTAATACGGAAAATAGCAGCACTCCTAGCCCTGCCAGCGCCATTTCCAGCTTTCCGGTGTGCTGCTTGAACAGAACACCCAACCCGCTATCCCGCCCGTATGGAAATATAACCACCGCTGTGACCAGCGCCCACCGCCCCAATACCGGAGCCAATAATAGGGCAGGTGTCATCAGGTCGAAGGGAATATTGAGGAGCGCGACATATTTAAGCGTTAATAAAACCCAACCACCGGCAACCGCGAAACTTCCAACATGGCTGTCTCGCATAATTTCGAGCCGCCTCTCTGGGGTGCGGTAGCCAAACATACCATCGCATGAATCTAGAAAACCGTCAAAGTGAAGCGCCCCGGTAAGGGCAAGTAATGTTGCTACAAGTAAGGTAGCAACGATATTTGCAGGCAAAAAAAAGGTAAGTAGCCAGTTCAAACTAGCTAACATTACTCCTAGCCACAACCCTACAATCGGGAAATAGCGAACTGCCCTGCCTACATCTTCTGAACTTGCCTGCCGTCGTAAGGGTATGGGCAGAGTCGTGAGGAATTGAACTGCCACCAAAAAACTAAGCACTATTTGCACTTCTAACCGTCATTCGTATTAAGCCGGATATAATCGCCTCATTATACGCGCATTGTCTAAAATATCAAATTGTGGAAAATCCAGCAGCAGGGAAAATTTGTTTCAAATAGATGCCCTTTCTAAGGACCCTACGGTGAATCTAGAAATACTTTAAATTGGCACACTTGCTGTATCTCTTTGCGAGAAGTTTGAGCTAAACGCATACTTCTTAGCAATAAAATTCTCTTAGGTTGACAAGCATTTGAGGGTAGGCTATCATGTGGCTAATCCGGTCGCGAGAAAGCCAGTGATTCCATTGGCTTTTTTCACAAACCAGTTGATCAGGTTAAATAATTTAGAGGGGTCTTTCTTTTTTAATTTTGCGCCGAATCCTCCGCTAGTAGGTTTTATTATTCCTATCTTGCAAATGGCGCAGGCGAAATAGCTTTTCCAAGGAAGGACTTCTATATGGAGGCGCTGCCAGATGTCTTCATCTGAGGCATTCAATTTTGGTCGCAAGATCAAAGAACTAAAAAAACAACACAAAAAGGGTTACGTAGATCTAACCGCGGACTTGAAAATCAGTCGTGATCGCATTATTCAATTAGAAGAAGGCGAACGCGAACCTACCGATGTTGAACGCCAAAAATTTGCCGCCTACTATAACCTTCCCATTGATGAGTTCTTTCCACAAAATTCGTCGCAGTCGGCTCCTAGTCAGCTTACGCCACGGCTGAATAATAATCCGGCTCCTCGACCCACCCAAGCTGCTCCCGGCAATTTTACACCACGTCCGGCGATTTCTAATACTCCAGCGCCTCGTCCTGCTCCTTCTGCTCCTCGCCCTACTAGCAAGGCGGAAGTGAAAAGCAACGGAGATGCTAAGGAAAGCGGTGAGCAATCTAAACCGGTAATGAAATATACCGCCGAGCAGTTGGGAGACATTGAGTCTGCTTATTTGCGTAAGCAACGCGATTTAAAAGTGCCTCTAACCTTTACATTTTTGAACGGCAAAGAGTTTACCGGCGTGGTGGTAGATTTTACTCCTTTTACCGTCCATATCATTGATCAGACAACCAAGCAGGAAGTTATTCTACGCAAATTGGCAATGGCTTTCTACCGTAAGGCAGATGCTTTTGCTGAGGCTAACGAAGGTAAGGGAGGCGAATAAAATTATGAGCCTCGGTTCGTATATAATTTATCTTCGCGCTCTGAAGGATGGAATTACCCCGCGAGAGGTAGCTATTGAATTAGGTCTGCCTGAGCATTATATCCACGCTATTGAATTGGAGAAACATGCTGGAGATACAAATTCTCGCAATTCCTTAGCTGAATATTTTGGCATTCCGGTTGATGAATTTAGCGATTATGCACGTAGCACCAGTTCCCGCTTACAAGAGACACTAAAGCACGAACGCCGCCCACAAATGGGTTTCTTGCTCATGAATGGTGAAACTCTATTAGGTACAGTTGATGGCGCAGATAATAGCATAATAAAAATTGTCGAATTGAATAGCGGTATTAAAACTATACTGCAACGGCATGCTATCAAGAAATGGTGGTCGCTTAAACCCTCCGCGCCTCGAAGACCCGGTGGCGGTGGAAGACGACCGTTTAATGGCGGCGGGGGAAGCAGACCTCCTAGACCTGGTGGGGGCAGACCATCCGGTTTTAACGGTGGATTAGGTCCCAGACCCGATAGCGGTAATGAAGGTGGCTACCGTCCGAGACCGTCCGGTGATGGAAATGGCGATAGTGGGAATGATGGCAATTATCGTTCCAGACCGCCTTTTCGACCAAGACCGGAGAATGAATAGTAACTGAACATTAATAGAAACTTCAAAATATAGTCAGGAGGATAAAATGAATAAACGCAAGAAGGTAGCTATTCAAAAGCATCGTGCCAAAGGCAAGAAATTACGTGATCGTCGTAAGGTCGAACGCGAAGCCGGAAAAAAATAAGGGATAAACTAAAAGAGCCAGGTCTAGAACTTGGCTCTTTGTTTCATACTTAATTGTTACTTCCTACGAAAAAAGGGTCATCTGTCCACGCAATTTCTTCGGGAGGCTTTTCAGAAAACTCCATTTTGAGAATACCATCCTCGTAATAAAAGCTAACCAAATCGCTGTGTACTAAAACCCTTGGTAGGGAAACCGCTCTTTGTATTCGTCCTGCGGTTACATTTACATCAGTACCGTTATGTTCGATGTATAATTCGTCCTGCTCATCAATGAAAGGCAAACGCACACAAAGCCTTCGATGCGTTTCTTTAGGCGCACGCGGATTTGTGGGCATTTCTTCTAGCCAAATAAGCGGATGGTCGTACAACTTTTGCATTGGGTCAGATGCTCCAAAAAGTTTTTCTGCAACTGGCGTTAGTTTTTTAACTCCTATCGGTTCTTCATCTTCCAGTATAGAGCCAAAGATGGGCATGGGGTTAAAACTATCTTCGATTTCTTTGATATACTTTGCTTGTAACTCCACCCAATAATCAAAGTAGGCTCCAAGCTGTTTTTCTTTGGGTAAAATCTTGTTGATTATAACCGAGTCCATCTTAATGCCATAGAGGCTTAAAAAGGTGTAAGCACGTTTTGTTTCCATTACCGGCAGTTTTTCAGGATTTAACACCAAACGAACTGAGACATCGTCGGCTACGATGAAGGCGCTTAGGTCATTCATCATCTCCATTAGTTTGTTTACTTCCTTGAAAAACTCATCATTAGGAGTTTGTTGTCGGAAAGGGCGCACAAAACTACTGAAACCACGGTAAACTTTGAAGAAGTTTTTGCCGCTAGTCCCTCCAATAATCATTTCGGGATAAGCCAATAAACGCAAAGTATTGCCGGTGGGGGCAGTATCAACAATTATACAATCCCACTTGTTGCTCTTGTATTCTATCAGCAAACGATTTAGCGCAAGAATTTCGTCCATACCTGGCTGGTTGCTGAGTTCGGCAGCAACACTACTATCCACGCCGCGTCCTTCATAGGCGTTTGCCATAAATTTCTGAAACCCGCCCATGCTTTTCCGCATCTCGTAAACTGTATCTACTTCCAGACCGTATAGGTTGGGCGCAAGTTCGGTCAATTCATCTCGGCTTATCGCTTTCCCAATAACATCGGACAGAGAGTGTGCGGGGTCGCTGGACATAATCAGCACTTTTTTCCCACGGCTGGCAATTAGGCTGGCGCTTGCGGCGCTAATGGTAGTTTTGCCTGTCCCACCCTTACCGCTATAAATTATGACTCTGGTACCCATCTTTTGCAAAACCTCTCTATCCAGTTAATTAGAAAAGTGTACGTGCAGTATTCCATCTTTGAAACGCGCTGATTTGGCGTTTCGCGCTGCTAACGCATGTGGTAACAATAAATCCCGTTTGAAATTACCAATTTCAACGAACAGTTCGTCACCCTTCTTAACCATATTCACTTTGTCCACTTCAAGGTTAGGAAGCGCAAGCTGTAAAATATATTCCCCGTCAATTTTGACGATTTCTTGCGTTTTGCCACTATACAACGACTCCGTAGGGTCTTGCTCCCCGTATATCTCCATTCCTAGTTCACCAAGTGCTTTAATCCCGGTAACCTCATGTCCCTTCATAGGTACTTCCAGAATGGGGAGTGGCGCAAAACTGCTATAAATCAAATCCCGATATTCCCTTTGCCTTTCGCATATTCCTGAGAAAAACGCATCAGAGCTATTTTCAGGTAAAATGCGGTTCGAGACAATTGCATCTACCGGATAATTAAAAAGGCTTAAATAGGTAGCGGCTCGTTGCCCTTCCTTAACCACCATCTTTTCAGGATTAACTACTATCCGATAAGAGGCTTGTTTAGGGCTGGTAAGCGTGGTACGCAGCAACTCAACCTGCTGGGTTATATCGGGTATTGCATCGAAAACATTGTTGCGAGGCATTAACGGTTTGATTAAAGCCCCTGCCAGTTTCATAGTGCTATTATGCCAGCTTGCAACCCTATCCGAATACCAAGTGAACATATCAGGCATACTCAAAAGCCGGACAGTTTCGCCGGTAGGGGCAGCATCAATAAAAATAACATCAAATTCACCACTTCGGCTATGCCGAAGGATTTGAAGCAAACTGATTAATTCATCCATACCCGGAAGCAGCGCCAATTCCTCAGCGATAACGTCATCAGCACCTTTTTTCTTGAGAATGTTAGCAAAATAGCTTTCCAATTTGCCCCAATTCGAGCGCACTTCATCCAACACGTTTATCTCTTGCGCCCAAAGGTTATCTGCTATTTTATCGGGAACTGATTTGAGGTTTAAATCAAAGGCATCCGCTAAACTGTGTGCCGTATCCGTGCTAACTACCAATGTACGATAACCCATTTGGGCGGCGCGTACAGCCGTAGCCGCTGATATAGTGGTTTTTCCTACCCCACCTTTACCTACATATAGAATGACTCGCATAATGGCATCTCCCCGGATACTAAAACACAGTACCCTTTATGGGTAAAAATAAGGATAGCAAAAAAACAGTAAAAACTGGCAAACAGCCGATACGAGTTGATTACCAATAGCTTATAGGTAAACAGAAAGTCAGTCTGTAGCTTGAACTACGATTCTAGGGAGGTGCTAACCTTCCAACGCTTTAATTAAATCTGCGGATGGCATGCTTTAAACCCTAGTTTGGTAGTCCCAACTACATAAAACCCCCGATTCTCATTGCTATACTGGTTTTATCTGCAACCGAACACCTCTTCGGATGAAGTTGAAGTAAAATTTGCAACTCACGAGCCGGATAAACAAACGGTCTAGGGGACATAGAATTATATGTATGTAAAGTGGGTAATCAGACGGCACAAGAACGAAGACCTAGCTAAAATTACCTTTTACGATGCTTATCTCGTTCAAAGCTATAAAAATACCGCGGGGGAGCCTCGCCAGCGTACTATTGCTTATTTGGGTAATCTTCGCCTGATAAATGGTTCTTTCCCGGTAATTGAGCGTGCGCTCTTCTACACACGTATGGAAGAATACTTGCGTCATGAAGTACCGCAGGAACTTTTCACCGAAGAAGAACGCATTAAGCTTTATACCGGGCTTGCCGAGATAGCGACGGCTCCTACTGAGGAAGAAATTCAACAAGGCGCTGAAATACACGCAGTCTGGCATGCTAATTATTTTCAAGCACATTCGCTTAGTCCTTCCAGCCCCGGCGCGCCTTTTTCCTTTTTCGAAGAAGACCAAGAAGAACATGAAATATCTCAGTTTGACTTGCCGGTTGATCGTGGCACGATACTTGGAAAGCTTGGTTCCAAACTTAACACCCCGAATAAGTAAAAGAATATTATTCTAAATTTCAGGTTAGGCGTTGAGGTGTAGCTTTTGTAGTTGCCACTACATACTACACCTCTTTTCATTAGTAAGATTTTTATAGAAGCCTGAATTTTTCACATCAAATCCAAAAAGGTAAAAGATGAGTACCTACACACCTGAGCAGTACGCGCGTAGAGCTAACAGCGTTTGGACAAAAGTACAAATCTGGGGCGCACCCTTTCAATTTCTGGTTTTCCTAATAAGCCTCGGATTTGTAATCGGCACTTTCTTCTCTGATAGCCTCTTCGATATTACCAATGCTACAATTATTTTCAAAATTCTTTTTCTCTATTTCATGTGCATTACCGGAATGTTTTGGGAGAAAGATGTTTTCGACCACTGGTATTTTGCCCCCCAATTTTTCTGGGAAGATTTTATTACTACCATTGTTATGGTTGCACACTCAATCTATTTGGTAGCTTTGCTATTAGGTGTCAGTGATCATAAAACCCTGTTGTTGTTGGTAATAATAGCCTATGTAAGCTACTTGCTTAATGCCGCTCAATACGTTTTGAAATGGCTTGTGAATCGTCGCCATCATAAGAAAAGTGGCGCTATGGCTGCTTTGGAAACGCTTGATAAATCGGCTATCTAGCCTCAAAAAATCGAGTAATCCGGTTAAATTGAATTTCCTTGCATTCCAACCCTTTCTACTTAAGAAGGTAGAAGGGGTTGCCCCTTATTTAAGAATAACCAATGTTTGGGAAGTGTGTTTTGTGCCTTTAGCGATAAGTCTCGGGAGATGAGCAATATGGTAATAGCGAGAAAAAACAAGTTTCTGGTTGGGCTGGTTTTTTTCCTAGTTCTGATGTTTCAGGTGGCTTCCGGTTTCTCCGCCGGAATTATAAGTAGTATCCTCGACCCGGTAATGATAAACGAACTGGGCGTACCTGCTATTCTCGTTGGCGTTTTGCTGGGCAGTCACTACTTCATTGAACCTATTAGAAGTTATATCGGCTCTTTGTCAGATCGCTATTCCATTTTCAAAATGCACCGAGCGCCTTTTATAGCAATTGGCGGCATGATTCTAGCTGGCTCATACCCGCTCATCTTGCTGGTGGTGCAGCAATTGCGCGACCCGAATTTCCATCGCGTTACCGGAGAAGTAGCCAATACCGGAAACTATCAAAGTAATTTTTTCTGGGTTATTGTAGCTATTCTGGTGTTCCTGATAAACGGAACCGGTATTTCCATAATGGGTACTGCGGCGCTGGCTGTTTTGGTGGATACCACCTCCGAGCGAGTGCGCGGTTTTATCGCTTCTATCGGCTGGACTATGCTAATCGCCGGTATTATCATCAGTTCAATTGTTGGGCGAGTTATTTTGCCGGAGAAAGAAGGGCGTAGCTTCGATTACAATGCCCTATACCCTATTTTTCTTTTTCTCTTCCCCGCAATATTGCTGATTCTAGCGTTCCTTTCGGCTTTCGGCACCTCCTTGATAGAGCCACGCCGTGAAGGCGCAATTGACCACAAACGCACTTACGTAAATTTCAGGGAGGCTTTCAAGGTAGTTATCAGTATCCGGCAAGCGCGGGTTTTTCTGAGCTTCCTATTTGTTTATTGCGCTTTTACCTTTATGCGTGACCTCCTTGCGCCCGCATATGCTGGTAATGTATATCGCATGACCGTAGCAGAACGTAGCGCAATTCAGGCAACCCTCAATGGACCGATTCTGGTGGCGATGATTGTCGCAGGGGTAGTTACCCTCTGGGTAAATAAACGCTACTCAATTTATGGCGGTTTAGGTCTGGCAGTTATCGGAATGCTTCTTCAAGCTATTTCCGGTTTCATCTTCAAAGTAGATCAGGCGGCAATTCAGGCTTATGATGCTGCCAACAATGCTCATGCCTCCGGTCTTATCAGCGAAGAGGCTTACGCGGCGGCGCGTAAAACTTGGGATGCCACGATTGCCGGCGATAAATCTATATTTACCATTGGTCTGATAATTATGGGTATTGGTTTGGGAACTAGCGTACCCGGTCTAATCGGTACAATGATGGACATTACCGATAAAGCGAACGCGGCTTTATACATCGGAGTTTGGGGTATTGCTCAGGCATTCGGAACTGGCTTGGCTAATCTGGGCGCAGGTGCCTTGCGCGATTTCGCCTTCAATGCTTTCCCCAACAACCTGAGCGTGGGCTATGGCTTCGTATTTCTCACTCAGGCAATTGGTACGGCTCTGGCGCTTGCTCTGTTTACTAGAATAAGTGTTCCCAAGTTCCAGGAAGAAATAGCTGAAATTACTGAGGCGCTCCATCGCGAAGAGGCTGTCTCTGTATCTTCGGGAACTAGCGCAGGTGGTCTTGCTTGAAATAATTCTGGCTCATACCCGCTCCACTTATGGGGCGGGTTTATTTATTATGAATAAGGTGCGTTTTTTAGAAGTGCTTCTCTACATCTCGCTTGAAAAATAGCGGAAATGTTCAAAGCCATTTCTTCCTTTTGAAATAAAATACAAGTCCTGTGGTAATCCCCAACATTAAAGCTAACGCGCCATAGTAGCCGAAACTCAACTTGAGTTCTGGCATATTCTCGAAATTCATCCCGTAGATACCGGCTATCATCGCATTGGTCATGAGGATAATGGAAAAAGCAGTAAGAGTACGCATCACGCTATTGAGATCGTTTGAGGCAACCGATAGATTTGCTTCCATCGTGCTACCGATTTGGTCGCGGTACAGGTCAAGGGTATCGGTGACACGGGTGAGGTGGTCATAAACATCCCGAAAGTAAAACAGGGCATCGTCCCCAAAAATCCGGTTATCGCGATTGGTCAGCACATTGAGAATATCGCGTTCGGGTGCTATTATTCGGCGCATTTGCAAAAACAATTTTTTAAGCTCTAGCAACTTGCCGGTTACTTTAGTGTGCATGCCATTGCCCTGAAAAATATCATCCTCTAACTCTTCGGCATAATCAACCATTTTATCCATAATCGGAAAATAGTTATCTACCAGCGTATCCAATAAGGCATAGACAACTGGACCTATCATTTTGCTTGCTTGCAAATTGTTGCGTTTCCAGCGTGCCTCAGCTTCTGCCAATTCAGGGATTGGCTCATAATGAACAGTTACAAAATAATTTGCGCCGATAAATAAAGCTAGTTCCCGGAAAGCCAGTTCCTTAAATTCTTCCTGCAAACTGATAGAGTAAAAGATTCCCAGAAAATAGTTTTCGTATTCTTCAATCTTGGGACGCTGGAGACGGTGGGTCACATCTTCGATGGCTAATTGGTGGAAGTTGAACTCCTTTGCCACCATACCTAATTCTTCTTCGGTGGGGGAAGCGAGATCCAGCCAGAAGAAATTGTTGCTATCGCTCAACAGGTCGCTAATCTCATCCAAATCTTGCAAATTGTGAAAGATATGAGTTTGAGAATTACAGTGAAGGGCTTTTATCACACGCTTTAATCCATTAGATTGAGGGTAAAGCCATCGCTAACCGCTAAAAAAGGCAAATTATACTGTGTTATGAAGGCAATATGTTTATATTGAAAAGTCCGAGAATAGTTACGGTCAGGAGTATAACTGAAAGAATCCCAACCCCAACCGCGGTTGTCCATGCTATTATGTTGTAAATTTTACCGTTGATATATTTGCCCATCAAGGATTTTTTGTTGATGAGCAATAAAATAGCTACCAGTATTAAAGGCAAAATCATACCGTTGACAATCTGGATTACCAACAAAATCGTTACTGTATAATCTAAAACTCCGGGAATAATAGTGACACCGACTCCGGCAACTATCAAGAAGGTAAAAATACTCCAAAAAACGGGGGCTTCTTTCCATTTGAATGAAATACCGTTTTCAAAACCGAATGCTTCACAAATGGAATAGGAAGTAGCTAGCGGCAACACCCCACTGGCAAGCAACGATGCGCCTAATAATCCTAACGCGAACACCTGTGTAGCGTAGCTACCCAAAAGCGGCTCAAGTGCTTTGGCTGCATCACTGGCGGTATTAATTTCCACGCCCTGATGCTCCCCATTCACGATTGGGCTGCTCATAAAAATTGTAGCGCCGCAAGCAATTATAATAAAGGCGGAGATTGTATTTGAGAAGATAGACCCCAGATAAACTTCCAATCTTTGGTAGCCATAATCTCGCATCGTCACCCCTTTTTCCACTACCGCGCTTTGCAAAAACAATTGCATATATGGGGTAATGGTTGTGCCTATTGCAGCCATAATGGTCTGAATGTATGCGCTATCACTTTTTATGGTCGGGGTCAAGGAATGGGTAATAACTTCTCCCCAATTAGGATGCCCTACAATTGCGGCGAATACATAAGCAAAAAAGGCAAAGGTCATAAACAGGAAGATTTTTTCCGCTCTACCGTAAGAACCGCGTGCAATAAAAAACCAGAGCGTTAGCCCGGCAACGGGAGCGCTAATCCAAGCGGGAACACCAAAGATACCCATCGCGGCGGCGATACCGATAAAGTCCGAAATTGTTGTTCCGGCATTGGCAATCAGGAGTGCCAACATCAAGAAGGTAGTCCAACGGATACTGAAATTTTCACGAACCAACGCACTTAAGCCTTTACCAGTTGCAGCTCCCAACCGGGCGCACATTTCCTGTACTACTCCCAGCGAAAAGGTAATGACAATCATCACCCATAGGAGGTTATAACCGTATTGCGCCCCCATTTGGCTATAGGTAGCAATTCCTCCGGCATCATTCCCTGCGTTTGCCGCGATTAATCCGGGACCCAGCATACCAAGAAAAAAGAAAAACCGCCCTTTTCTTACCGGACGCGGCTCATTCTTTTCGGGTGTTTCATTGGGAGTTGTAATTACATTTCCTACCTTGTCCTGATTTTCTTTTGCCACGACACCCTTCTTTTATTTTTTGACAAAACTTACCATACCGCGATGGTTCTTAAAAATATTCGGCAGGCGTCGCCGTAAATCTTCAGGTAAAATTAGGTCAAGCGCGTCATCAAACGTAATTATACCTTTGATTTCGCCCTCCTCATTAAGCACTGGCAAGGCACGAAAGCCGTAATCTGCTAATACCGCCGCGGCATCTTCCGCTTTTGAATCGGTTTTCATGCTTATATAATCACGTACAATTAATTCAGAAAGCAGGGTGGTGCGTGGTTGGCAGAAAACAACGTCCCGAAGTGCCGCTACACCCACCAGTTTTTCACTATCTGCTTCAACCACATAAATATAATCTACAAATTCGGGTTGGGTTTCAACTTCACGAATCGCTTGGAGGGCTTCCGATGCGCCAAGATTTTCAGGCAACATCAGGAAATCATTGGTCATGATACCACCAGCGGCATCCTCGTCATACGCCAGCAGTTCTCGCACCTCTTCTGATTCTTCTTCTTCCATCAATTCAAGTAATGCTTGCGCTTTATTTTCGTCCAAATCTGCAATAACATCGGCAGCATCGTCCGGCTGCATCTCTTCCAGAATATCGGCGGCGCGGTCTTCACTCAAACCTTCTAGAATATCGGCAGCATAATCCGGGTTCATCTCTTCAAGCGCATCGGCGGCAGTTTCATCATCAAGCGCGTTCACAATTTCTGCGCCCTGTACATAGGAAAGCTCATCCAGCAATCGCGCTATATCCACTGGGTGCATTTTTGCCAAGCGTTCATGCGAAACATTGAGACGCACACTCGGCGCGCTGCTGGCAAAATACTCCACATCTGCCCAGTCAAGCAGGTTTTCATTTCGGCTCAAACGACTCACTCTGGGGGTTCCGCCAAACGGTAGAATGCGCCGTACCAACGCTTGAAAAGAAATATCTACACCCACCAAACGGGGCGTTATTTCGTTGGGCGCGTTGCCCAATGCCAAATCATTTACCCGAATAACTCTCCGCCCCTCAACATCTACCAACTGTTTATCCAGCACATCCTTGTATAGTAGAATTTCGCCATCTCGGCGTTCAAATCGCTCAAGGCTCACCTTAGCATCGTAGAGCCTGATTTTACCCTGCTCAAACTCTTGCACCTGTGCAGCAGGAATCCAGAATTCCCGGCTATTCGAATGTGCCAATATCCCGGCTAGGGGTGGGTATTTCTCCTCGCTTTTACCAACGATTGGATTTATACGCACAATCAAATCTTTAAGGCTGGCAATCTTCTCTCCATTTCTGTCAAGTATAGATTTGCCAACCAGCAAACTGAAGAACATTAAATTCATTTGGATTTCCTCGAGCTTATTCGCTGAGAATGAATTTTGAGCAGTCTTTACGGGTATTAGTCGGTTAATTATAACCGTTTGTTTGGTTCGCTGACAAGCTACATATTCAACTTGTCAGGGCAATGGCAAGGTCGGTATTCCAAGTTGCCCTTCCCACGATTGCCCCAATCCCATGAGATTTGTGCCTCCCAAAGAGGGCGTGTCGAGCCACGCCCCTACAAAATCACCTCGCGCCCTTGCCCAAACCCCTTTGAGAATCGTTTTATAGAGGACAATTTCTTTCTTGCAACAGCCCTGTTCAACTTGTCAGAAAATACCGTTTCACTTAATGGAGTCATAGTACTTTTCGCCTAATTCTGATTGGTTTTTGTTCTTAAAGCCCCTTTTATGCTGAAACCATGCTTTTTCAGGTATGTTATAATAAAAATTAGTCCGTAAGGAAGCTATATTGGTTTGCTTATTGGAAATTTTATTGTATGCATGTCTGACAACCGAAAATTAGCTTTGTGCTATGCTCGATACGATAATCTTTAAAGCTTCTGTACAAATGAACTAAGAGGGATTGTAGCATGAGGCTGTGCTTGAGCTTCACAGGCTGCTTCCAAGCTGCATGAATTATCAGAGATTGTCATTTGTGGCAACCTTTAGAGGAGAGTTTATTTCATGGTTAGAACCGAATCGCCTCGTTTGCCCCGCCGCATCTTTTTAATCGGCGGCTTAGCCCTGTTACTGATAGCCTTTATCGCCTTTTTCAACATTTCTACCCAAACCAATGCTGCTGTATCTTGGAGCGCTCCTCTAATAGCTCCCACCAATACTCTTAAGGCTGTGGGTAATGGTCCACAAACTCTAATAGATCCCATACGACATAATGTAGTAGTGATAGGCGCTTATTGTTGCGGCAACCCTACTCAGGGCGAATCTGCAACTGCAACCGGAGGGGTTTTCTTTTTCTCCAGTCATGATACCTATAACAGCTATGTAACGGTAACCAGTTGGGCTTATAACGGTGTACCCTACACAAATTTTAGCGGGGCTTTTGACCGCAACGGCTACCTTCACATCGTCTATACCACCTCCAACATGAAAAAAACTATCAACGGCACAATGTACTATGTTAGATATTCTTGGAACGGTTCTAGCTATGCAGAAGTCTCTCGCACGCAAATAATGAATAATGTGTGCGGTAGTTTTGACTGCCAATATGTATCGCTTACTTCTAGTTTATACCCAACCGGTCCTGATAAGTTGTATCTGGCTTACAATATTAGGGATTTGGTGGATGCATACTGGCGTATAGATGTAACTGAGACCAGCGGTTCTAGCCCTAACTATACTTGGGGCAGCACCCCCACCAATGCCGGGGTTTCAACCACTAAATACTCATTCAGGTATCCCTCTATGGTGGTTGATAAAGACGGCAGCCTGTTTTTAGCGTACCAATGCGGTCTAGACTGGGGGCCCATGACAAATTATAAATGTATCAAAGTAATGGATCGCAACCCAAATGGAGTTTGGGGTCCAGTTTATTCCTATAACCTCGACCATTCTGCCCAATGGCCCGCGGTTGCGGTTGATAACAAGGGTAACGGCTATGTCTTTTCCGGTTATAATTGCCTAAGCATGATTAAATATACAGCATCCGTAGGCTGGAGCGGTGCTGCCGGTGATAATGTTGTTAACACTAATTCACCGACTAAGTCTTGTGTAACTGGTTCTTTGGCTGGCACGAATCCTCCTTATTATAATAATAATATAATAAAGGCTTTTTCGGCAGTTGGAACCGGCGATGGTTCAATTTATATAGCTTTCCCTGTTCTCATTCGCGGGATGTATTACGCCTATACCACCGATGGCGGCGCTACTTTTGGTCCCGACCCTAATAACCCTACTGCTGCCGATACTAACGCTTCCGGTTGCGTGGCTTTTGATGGCGGCTACTGTGTTTTTGATGCCAGTATTGCTTGGGACAACAATACTTTGGTAATTGGAGGCAAGAAGACTTACAATCAAGCTACTGCAGATTTCAAGTTATCAATCTTAAGAGCAACAGGGGGCGGTTACTATGATGCCGCGCCCTCGAACCTGACCTTCTCTAAAACAGCTACTTCCCTGACTCTATCGTGGCAAAATAATTCCCCCCATGCTACCGCTTTCAAGGTTGAACGTCGCCCTTACCCGGCGGCAGGTGGTTCATGGGCTACAATTAGCAGCAATGCAGCTAATCCTTTTATTGACTCCGGGCTAACTGAAGCTACGGGCTATGAATATAGGGTGACGGCGATGGGGACTCCACTTGGTAATTTGCTCTCTCCTACTGTTCATGACTTTACCGTGTTGCTTCCGCCTACCCTTTTGCAATCTACCACATCCACTACAACTTCTATTGTTTTAGGCTGGACTGCCGGTTCAGCGGCTAATACAGGCTTCTCAGTTGAGCGGGCAAGTTTAACCGCCACTTCTACTTTTACTGTAAAAGGAACTCCGGGAACTAACAGCTATACAGATGCTACGATTTCTCCCGCGGGTGAATACGGTTTCTTTTATCGGGTAAGGGCATATAAAACCGTTCCCGGCTCAACTGAAGGTACTATTTACTCGGATTATTCCAACCTCTTGTATTCTGAGACAGCCCCTAATGCTCCAACTGGGGTGACTGCTACTCCTAACGGAAGCACTAGCGAAAAGATCGAGTGGACGGATACTTCAACTTTTGAAGACGGTTACAATATCATCATCGGGGCTTCAACATATACCGTCGGACCTGTAAGCGGCACCGGCTCTAAAGGCAGTTATATAGTAAATGGTCTTACGCCAAATACAACCTATAATAATGTAAAAGTACAGGCGTTTTCGGCGGGAAAAGGGGTGGGGGAAACTCCAACGTCGTTTACCACCGCGCTTGCCCCGCCCACAGCCGTTAACTTAACAAGTGTTACTGGCTCTACTCTGACGGTGAACTGGACTGCTCCATCCGGTACTCCTACCAGTTATGCGGTAGAGCGGCTGCAATTGGGTGTAGATTCGAGTTGGACGCAAGTCGGCACTCCCACTCCCCCCCCCAATAGTTTCGACGATACCGGTCTAACCGCAGGTAAGATATACCTGTACCGGGTAAAAGCTATCAATGCCGGAACTTCAGACCCTTCGGCAGAAGCGGGTGTACTAACTACAGGCGGTACCGAGAGACCTGTTACAGACGCTACCACCTTGACCGATGCTTTAACTAATGCAGTATCCGGTGACATAATTAAAATCACGGGGAATGTTACAGTATCTGGAGCATTACCCGATGTTCCTCCAGGAGTAACTATTATTGGTAGCTGTTCCACAAATGGGCCTGCGATTGAGATTACCGGAGCAACTGGTTCAGTAAATGGTTTGAATTTGTTCGGCGCAACGCTCTATGGTATCTATATACATGGCTTTACTAGCGGTAAAGAGATAATAACCCACAGCGGACGTAACGTGATGAATTGCGTTAAAGTCGGGCAGTAAGCCGCCTACTACCGAGCAATTCGACCTTGAAATAACAAAACCCCTCTCCTGTAAAAAGAGAGGGGTTCAGGCAAGGGGCTTAAGCCCCTTGTTTTAATTATAGCCAACCCTTGTTTCTTAATAGAGCATTACCTAGCAAGCCCATCAACACTCCAAATGGGGTTCCGCTTAACTCAGGATGCCATTCGAGACGCGCCCGCTCAAAGTATTGCACCACGTAGTTCTTCCCGTCATCCGGGTTAAGCTCGTAATATTCCTCGCTGATTGGGTAGCCGTATATAAACAACCCGCCGTGACTTTCCCAATAAGCTTTAAAAGAGTTGCGTAGGTTATGCCCGGTTTCGGGGAACCATGTTGCGCCGGGATAGCGCATATTCTCAAAGCGGTTAAACGCCCCATGTCCGGCTTGGCGCAACGGTTCGGTTATCTGGTTGCCCAACAAACCAAGCATCACTTCGTAGGGAGTGCCGGACAATTCGGGATGGTATTCAAAACGGTTGCGCTCGAAATACTGCGCCAGATAGATTTTACCATCGGCAGGATTGACCTCATAGAAAGGCTCGGTGCGCGGGTAGCCGAATTGCATCAGCCCACCTTTGTCTCGCCAGTATTGTTTGAATATCCCGTTCAGATTATGCCCCGTTTGGGGGAAGAAGAAATTCCCACCGGAAAGGTCGTTATCAGGCTCTACTGCTGTAAGCGATTTATCGTATTCGGAGACATCCAGACTGTAAAAACGCCGATCTTCTCCCAAAGTATAAATTCGGGAGGGCGCGTAAGGTGAAAACATAAGCCCCAGACCGGGGGGGTTGCCCGTAATTTTTTGCCATGTTTGCCCCAAATCAGGCGACATCCATACCCCTTCCTTGCGGCTGACGTAGATGTTGGATGAGACTACTGGCGATTGGTAAAATTGCAAAAAAGTACCAAAATCGTTACCGCTTGTCAATTCATCCGGTAAGCTCAAATTTTGCCAATTTGCACCTCCATCACTTGAATAATCCAGTTTGGTATTAGCCGGGCTATAAGGATACCCTTTGCTAACTCGTAGCAATTTCCCATTGCTGTAATAGGCTGTTACCGCGCTTGACATTCTGTTGAAGCCTAGCGATGTAAAGGAAGCCGCGCCGTTGACGGATACTTTTAGTTCTCGTACATTGCTGGAACCGAACCCACCTCCCTCATATATAAGCCCGATAACGTTTACGGGTGTTTGTGGATTCTCGCTTAGATTGGACAGGTAAACCGCAATACCGGCGCGTGAGTAATCATAGAGGGCAGTTCCTTCAAAACGTTTACTCCAGCTTGCGCCGGCATCTTGCGTGAGATAAATCGCAATATTTCGCATCCCATCAGACCCGGTAAGCGGGTTTTGTACCAGCGCGTAAGCTGAACGGGCATCACTGTTAGCTATGACAAAGGAGCGTACCATCCCGTTAAATTGCTGCCCTATCTCTTGCCAGTTCAAGCCCCCATCTTGGCTCACCAGAATTTTTGATTTTTGACTTTCGTTGTTAAAAACCGGGGTAAAGTTGTAAAGGTAGCGACTGCCATCGAGCGCAAGGAAGGAGGGTTTGTAGGCGAGCTTAGATTCACCCGCTTCTAGGGTACTGTAACGAAAAACGCCCGGATCGTTGCGGTCTTGTGGGTCAGCGTAAACAATGCCGTTAGGGGCGCACTGTGAAAAGGCATGGCTATTTAGAAAAGTGCGCTGCCCGGTTTTCAAATCAGCCAAGTAAGTCTCTTTTAAAGTGGTAGTGGCTGCGTCATACTGATAAACCAGCATACGATTCGGTTGCCCGGTATCAAGGCAATAGGACTCGCTATCTTTGATAGCCAGTGCGGTTGCTTCCCAGATTTTAAAAGGTTGTGTGGCATAAATGGGCTGTGTAAAGGGTGGCAACAGCAGCGCGGTAAAAAGAAGGATTGATACAAATCGGATTAGGGGAGTTTTCATATTAACCTCTTTGAAAAGTTAAATATTTTGCTTTCTGATTAATAAAACGTACTAATCCTCTATAAGTTATAAAATTGGAGAAACTAAAAACCTCCTGACCTTGCAACAGGTTTATCTACTTGAGCCTTTTTTCAAAAGATACTACGAAATTCTGACGTTAGTGGAAATTATGTAGAACATTATGTTCCGGTGGGTTGCGACTGTAAAGGCAAAAAAGTAAATCCGTACATTCAATGGTTACCCAAATGGTTTGTATTGGCATATCCTGCCCATTATGGTAAAATATGCTAGACCTTATAAGTTATCCACAATATATAGTATATTTTTAATACCTTGTGCCTAGCAGTTGTGGATAACCACACGAATTTGTGGATTCAGCCGCTTTCACGGAGGTAGCAATAAATGACCGCAGAACTTGGCGCAACTTTTAACATCACCGACCTTATCAGTTTTAAAGACCTCCAAATCGGCAATCCTGAATCCAATGTAGGTATTTGCACTCTCTGGACACAACGTCACCTGATAGCGCAAAAGCTGGATAATGTAGATTATTTCATCTGCGCTAATCTTTACAGCTTTGCCGGTATCAACCTGATGGTACGCAATATCTTCATGTTTCCTAAGATACGTTACCTGCTACTTTGTGGAGCAGACCAATCTTTTACCGGGGAAGCACTGGCGAGCTTTTTCACCAACGGACTCGGTGCGAACCACACTATTCCCGGCACACAGGCTAAATTGGACGAGGGTATTCCTCTCGAAGCGTGGGAGGAATTGCGCCAACAGGTGCAACTAATTGACCTGCGTCCGTCTAAAGGCTATCCTAAAAACCCCGAAGCGATTGCCCAACAAATCAAGCTGGAACTGGCTAAGTTAGGCTTGCTGCCGCCCTTTGCTGTGCCTCGCGCTTTTCCCGAAATTGCCTCAGAAGGCGGCAAAGCGTTACCAAGCGAACGCACCGGATTTCGGGTACAGGGCGAAACCGTCGCCGAAACATGGCTAGAAGTAATGCAACTGGTGATGCGCTTTGGGCAAATCAAGCCTACCGAGTATTCACAGCAGCAGCGCGAGATTTACAATACGGTGGCGGTTATTACTGACGAAGCCCCTGATGACATTGCTTGGGCGGATTATCTGCCTTTTAGTCGCGCCGAACTGGAAAATTACTATCCCAAAATTCTGAGCGCGGAGAAAGAACCCGGAATAGCCTATACCTATGGAGAACGGTTGCGTTCTTACGGCGCGGAAGGTCTTGACCAAATTGCCCGGATGAAAGAGCGTTTGCGCGATGCGCATCATACCCGTCGCGCCGTTGCGGTGACTTGGGATGTAGAGCAGGACAGCGTGGGTGATAATCCGCCATGCCTGTTGGAAGTCTCGGTAGGGGTACAGGACGGCGCACTATACATGACCGCCCGTTTTCGTAGCCACGATATTTACACCGCTTGGGCGCAAAACACCTATGCCTTGCGTAAGCTGCAAAAGGAAATCGCGGATGACACCGGCTTGAGGCTTGGTGCGCTTACCATTATTTCACACTCGGCGCATATATATGCCGATAAGTGGAAATTCGCGCTGGATACCATCAATTCTTTCAAGAAGCATCGTTTGGAATGGCGCAGCGACCCGCGCGGCTTTTTTATCATCGAGCTTGACCGTGAGCAAGGCTTGATTAAGGTGCAGCATAGTGCCATCGAAGGTAATACACCTTATTATTTTGAGGGGAAAACTGCCCGCCAGCTTTGCCTTTCGATTGCTAATGAAAAACTGGCTTCACTGGAAGAGCATTACAGCTATTTGGGGCGTGAGTTGCAGAAAGCGGAAATAGCCCTCAAGCTAGGCTTGAATTATATTCAGGATAAGGAGTTGGAGTTCAATTGAATTATCGTATCAGAGTAGCCGGAATCATGCTTGATGCGGCGAACAGGCTTTTGCTGGCACACGAGCATACTCCCGATAGCCAAGAAGAATTCTGGACATTGCCGGGAGGTGGGCAGGAATCTCAGGACAAATCGGTTTTCGAGGCGTTGCGCCGGGAGTTTCTAGAAGAAACAGGTTTGGAAGTAGAAACGGAAGGTCGCCTTTTATATTTCAGAGAATTTATTGAATCAAGCCGCCATCGGCATCATCTTGAGTTAGCTTTTCTAATAAGCCGCTTTACGGGCGAACTAAGCGCTACCACTATTGAAGATGTTACCAACCCACAGCAGTTAGAAAGGCACACTCGCTGGTTTCATGCTCACGAATTGGTGAACCTCCCCGTCTATCCCACTTATCTGAAAGATCGCTTCTGGGATGATATTCTCTCCGGTTCAGTAGAAACCCGCTATCTGGGCGTAGAATTTGAACAAGAGCGTCTTCCCTGAAATTTCTCCAGTCTCATTTTGTATAGGGATTGATAAAAACCTCGAATCCCTATAAAATGACCTAACTTTAAATACAATACAAGGTTTCTAATATTGGTAGCTTATGCACGATCAATTTGACACTCTTATAAGCTCTTTGCAAGACTATGACTCTGAAAAGCGTCGGCACGCCGCTTCTGCCCTTGGGCGAATGAGGGATGGACGCGCCGTTTCGTATCTCATCGAGTTGCTGAAAGATAGTGTACCGAATGTGCGCTTTACGGCTGCTGCTGCTCTCGGTCAGATTGGTGACCCGCTGGCAGTAAGTTATCTGTTGAAATTGCTGACAAGCGTGGATAAGCATGATACCGCTCCACGCCGGGTGGTGGTATGGGCGTTAGGGCAAATCGGGGATTCGCACGCTTCATCCGCACTTCTGGCAGTGCTGCATGACCCGGCAGATGGAGCCTATTACGATGCGGCTATTGCGTTGGGGCGTATTGGGGATAGGCGTGCCATTGCGCCTCTAAAGCTGGCTCGAACCCATATTGACTCTGGAATCAGGGAAGAGGCTATTCGGTTATTGCAGACCATTAAAGACTGAGACTCTCTTATGCCGACTAAAAAAGCCCAGACATCCGGGCTTCATAATGATATTTTATTGAAAACCTTTTGACAGGTTATTCTTCCTCGATTTCACAATGGGCAATTAGCTTGCCATTTGCTGTTTCCTGCCAACGAAACTTGCTATTCAAACCGTTTGTAGGTCCCTTAGTCCAACTGTAGTCAGCTATGCTCGACAAGTTATTTTCTTGTGCTTCGGTTCGCTGACTTTCAGAAGTGTGCAAGACATTTAATAGTAAGCCCGATCTGAATTTTTTGCTTGAAATAGCTGCCATTTTCGCTACCCCCTACTTTATATTTGCGGGGAATTTGAAGTCATTCCCCTAGAAATGCAATTGTTGTTTTTGGTAACTAACATTATAGCTTTGATATATTGAAATTAAAGTTAGCTACATCACAGATTAGTTGTTGGAAATATAACTCAGGTAGGTTCAGGCGGGGGAAGAAAAGAAAAAAGAGCCGGGTATAAACCGGCTCCTTCTGAGAAACATCTACTGGTTTGGATTACTGATGCTCGCTCTGGTACTTCGCCTTTTCTTGGTCGCGTAATTCAATCCGCCGAATTTTGCCACTAATGGTTTTCGGCAATTCCTTGACGAATTCGATTTCGCGTGGATACTTGTAAGGTGCGGTGAGATGCTTTACAAAATCCTGAATTTCGGTGACAAGTTCAGGAGTACCCTCGATTCCCGGTTTGAGGATGACGAAGGCTTTGACTATTTCCCCGCGGGTGGCTTCTGGCTTGGCAACTACTGCCGATTCCATTACCGCCGGATGTTCCACCAACGCGCTTTCCACCTCAAAAGGACCGATTCGATAACCCGCGCTGAGAATTACATCATCGGCACGTCCCACGAACCACAGGTAGCCATCCTCGTCCCGATAAGCCCTGTCGCCCGTAATATACCAGTCACCCCGAATGGATGAATTGGTAGCTTCTGGATTATTCCAGTATTCCTGAAAGAGTCCTATCGGGCGATTTGGTTTGATGCGAACGCCAATATCGCCTTCTTTGTTGGGAAGCGCAACATTACCTTCGTCATCTACCACATCCACCACATAACCGGGTGTGGGCTTACCCATAGAACCTGCTTTGACCGGCACACCGGGGAAGTTACCTACAAGCAAGCAGGTTTCGGTTTGCCCGTAGCCATCGCGAATGGTATGTCCGGTAATTTTCTTCCAGACTTCAATTACTTCTGGATTGAGTGGTTCACCTGCGCCTACGCAACTGCGTAGATGGCGCGTATCAAACCCGCTAATATCGTCTGCAACCAGCATGCGGTATGCGGTTGGAGGGGCGCAAAAACTGGTGACGGCATATTTGCTTAATAAATCCATTGTTAGTTTGGCGGAATATTTTCCTTTGGTATTATGAACAAACATCCCTGCTCCGCAAATCAGCGGACCGAAGAAGCTACTCCATGCGGCTTTTGCCCAACCGGTATCCGATAGATTCCAGTGGAGGTCGTTAGGTTTTAGATCCAACCAGAACATGCCAGTACCATAATGACCGATAGGATAGCTGCTGTGGGTATGCAAAACCATTTTGGGGTAGCCGGTCGTGCCGCTGGTAAAATACAATAGCATCGGGTCGGCAGAACTGGTTTGTACTTTTACTTCAGGGCTGACAGTGATAGCTGCATTGGCTACCAAATCGCTAAAGTTTAGCCAACCTTCTCGTTGTCCGCCTACAATTATTCGGAAATCAATGCCGGGGCAATCCGGCAAGCTCTCTTCAAATTTCGGCGCATTCTCCACATCGGTGATGATGGCACGCGCCCGCGAAGATTGCAAGCGGTAGGTGATGTCTTTGGGTGTAAGTTGGGTAGTGCCGGGTAATGCTACAATCCCGCTCTTTATCATGCCAAGCATGCTTTCCCACCATTCCGGCACTCTGGGCATTACAATCATAATTCGGTCATTCTTACGCATGCCGAGACTATGTAAAGCATTCACTACTTGATTTGAACGGTCGCGGAAATAGGAATAAGTCAAAGTACGTTCGCTGCCGTCTTCATCAACCCAAAGCATTGCGCGGTGATTTGGGTCTTCAGCCCACTTGTCAACCGTATCATACCCGAAGTTATAAAATTCAGGCACTTCCAGCTTAAAATCACGGTATGTTGTCTCGTAGTTGCCGATATTTGCGGTATCCGCGTTGATACTCATCTCTTTCTCCTTCGAGTTGTTTTGAAGTTTACCTGCCCGTACAACATTACTAGCTAAAAAATGGAGATTACTGCTGAGTATTTTAACTCTTAGCAAAATGTTCGGCAAATTCATACGCACAGATTGACACCCGGCAAATCAAAGGATATGCTTGAAATGCTTGGGGCGACTACAATACAATAATAGCCCAACCGTAAAAATTTGAAAGGACTAGATTTTGAGCAACCAACCTGTAAAATCGGCAGTACAAAACAAATCGAATAATGACAATATTACCAAAGGTCCTATGCGAGACCGCCCCATGCTTTTCCTCGACCTCGAAACTACCGGCTTGATTCCCGGCGTTCAGGAAATTCTAGAAATAGGGGCAGTGCTGGTTTCACAACCGGACTTTACCAGATTACAAACCTTTGAATGTAAGGTTAAGCCAGTACATTTTGAAACTGCCTCGCCCGAAGCCCTGAAAATTTGTGGCTATGACCATGCTAAATGGGAAAACGCTATTGATTTGAAAGAAGCGTTGACCCAACTTTCCGAGATTGGTCGTGGCGCGGTGCTTATGGGCTTTAACGTTACTTTCGATTGGGCTTTTCTTCAGATTGGCTTTAATACGGTAGAATTGCCTGACCCTTTTTATTACCATCGGGTAGATGTGATGTCCGCCGCTTATGCTCGCTACTATTCTAACCCTAAATTTAGCCGTTTTAGCTTGAGTGAGTGTTGCCGCTATTTCGGTGTATCCAATCGCGCCGCTCATACGGCTTTATCCGATGCTGAAGCCACTTATGACGTTTTCGTGGCAATGATGCGGGATAGCGTGCTATAATTTTTGCTGCTATCGGCAGTTGTTTGTTAATTTAGGTTGAAAGGGCTATTATGTCTGCTCCGTTAATTCTGGTAATTGATGATGAAACGAATATCGCCGATTTAGCCAAAATGTACCTCACCAAAGAGGGCTTTGAGGTAATTACCGCTGAGGATGGCGACGAGGGTTTGCAGCTATTTCGCAGCCGTAACCCCACTCTAATTGTTTTAGATTTGATGTTGCCCGGAGTTGACGGGTGGGAAATCACACGTCAGATTCGCAAGGATAGTAATGTCCCTATTATTATGTTGACCGCTCGCAGCGAGGATGTTGACCGTATCGTGGGTCTGGAACTTGGCGCAGATGATTACCTGACCAAGCCTTTTAACCCGCGTGAACTGGTAGCGCGGGTCAAAGCGGTTTTACGCCGCTCTACTGCTATGCCTGTGGTTGATGATAACCATTCTGATAAAAATAAAAATCGCATAATAGTAGGCGATATAGTAATTGATTTGCGCCAACACACTGTTGAAATTGCCGGGCGCAATGTCGACTTGCGTGCCAAAGAGTTCGAGTTGCTCACTACCTTTGCCCAAAGCCCTAACAGCGTATTTGACCGCGAGAAATTATTAAATCAAGTGTGGGGCTACGAATATTACGGGGATAGCCGCACCATTGATGTACATATAACCCATCTGCGCGAAAAGCTCGAAGGCAGCAGCGTAAAAATCCAGACGGTGTGGGGTGTTGGTTACAAACTGATGGTGCAATAAACGCGCCTACTCAACTTCAAGCGGCAATTGCAATTGGCGTGTGGCATTTGCTTCGATGAGGTTGCTGACCCTCACCCCTAGCAGGCGCAAGGGCGTTCCCCGTTTCCAAGTATGCTTCATCAAGCGGGCTGCGCTGGCGGAAATCGTGGTGGCGTTATCGGTAGGGGCTAGCAGAGTTTCGGCGCGTGTTACTGTCTGCCAATCCGCAAAACGCAGCTTGATGCCGGTGGTTCGTGCCAATAAGCCCCGCTTTTTCAACTGGTTTTCCAATCCTGCCGCCATCTCCTGTATATGTTTCCAGAGACGACGCGAATCGGTGACATCCACAAAATAGGTACGCTCGTAAGAGAATGATTTTGCCTTATGACTGGTTTCGATGGGGCGGTCATCTTGTCCTGCCGCGTGACTTTGCAATTCCAAACCGAGATTTGGTCCAAAGTCTTCTTGCAATTGCTCCCGGTTGGCTTTTGCCAAATCGCCAATAGTATGGATTCCTTTAGAATTCAATCGCGCCGCTGTTTTTGGTCCAATCCCGTAGAGTTTACCTACTGCTAGTGGGCGTAGAAATTCCGATTCTTTGCCCGGCTCTACCATTGTCAAGCCCCCCGGTTTTTTGAAACCGCTTGCCATCTTGGCTACCAGTTTGTTGGTGGCAATTCCAACTGACGCGCTCAAACCGGTGGTTGTTATAAGTTGCTCCTGCAAACTTTGCGACAAAGTTACCGGGTCGGGTTGTCCGCTTAAGTCAAGATAAGCTTCATCAATACTGACCTGTTCAACCGCATTAACCTGCCCTTCGAGTAATTGCATAACCCGGCGCGAAAACTCTTTATATAAATCGTGCCGTACCTGTAGATAAATCCCGTTCGGGCAAAGTCGCCGCGCTTGTGTTACGGGCATTGCGCTATGCACCCCGAATTGACGTGCGGCATAGGAAGCGGTTGCTACTACTCCCCGATTGGTGGTATCTTCGCCCATAACAACCATGATGGGCAAGCCTTTGATTTCGGGGTTCATAATTTCTTCTACGGTAGCATAGAAAGCATCGAGGTCAAGATGGGCGATGCAGCGTGTCCAATCCATCCTGCTAAACACCCCGAAGACGCTTACTACGTCCTTTTTCTGACTCGTTGAGCAACAAGCCCTGATTTTCCAGTAAGAGCCGTAATAGCTCACGGTCATCGCCCCGCAGCACCGCTTGTTCATGCGCTTCCATCAACGCTACCGGGTAGCCTTGCCCCAACTCTATCTGGCGCAAAACCAGCGATAACGTACTTGCCAGTTTTTCTGTATCCAGAGCCAGCCATTGCGGGAACTCAATTCGCACCATTTCGTATTTCGTCAACATATAGGTGAAATAAATGCGGTCTATAAACTCGCGCAATTCTTTGGGTTCGCCCAGTGTCGAAGCAAAAATGGGTCCGCGTGTATCAGGTTTGAGTGAATTTTGAAAAAGCATACGGTCTTGTACCCCGCTAAAGGCTCTGCCACTCTTACCATCCTCGCGCATTGCTGCCCGCAGCGTTTCAACCACCGCATTACTGTGGGTGTTGCTGATGTAACCTACAATCGGAATTTGCGCTTTGTCGAACTGGTCTAACAGGCTGTAATAGCGGTTTCGCAGTTCCGTTCCTTCTTTGCTGCGAAGGTTGATGCTACGCCAAAGCGTGAGCGGTCCATCCCGAAATACCAAATCGGCTTGATGTTTGATGGCGAGTTCGTAGGCGGCTTCTAGTTCCTTCAAAGCTGCTTCGGTGTCCAACAACGAGGCTTTGGTGTATTCGCGCTCCTCGTTAGTAGAGTCTTCAGTTTCAAAGAAGGTGAGACTATCCAGATTGGCGGTGGGCTTTTCGCCATAGCGCAACATCACGCGCCCAATATTTATGACGTAAAAGTGGGCTGTGCCGTTATGGCGGTCGGGTGGGATGGGCGAACTGTCAGTGGCTACCACGCAATAGCCCGCAGTAGAGGGACTGACAGCTATAACTTCATCCAGTCCTGAAATTGGGTAAGCCAGTGTTTCATCGCGCCGGGAATGTTCCTTAGCAATAACATTCAACCTGTACTCATCGGCAGCACGATAATATTCCACTGCTTCGGCAATGTTTTTTTCCAGTCGTTGCGATTCTTCCTTGAATCGCCCGGCTTGTTTTTCAATCTGTTCGTTTAATTCTTGGGGATTTAGCGGCATAATTAATCATTGAGCGCGATAACGCACCGTGATTTGCCCGTTGGCAGTCTGTAAGTCCAATAAACGCAACAGTCGCTCGTTAACTTTGATGGTGGCGACATTGTTATTGATTTGCGGTTCTACTATCGTTGTATTTACAACTTGAACAACTGTATTTACATTGACTGGCAAGTTTCCTTTGCCCACTTTAGGTTCACCTATCGCTCTCACTGCAATCTGACCGTTCACAACGCCAATGCTTTCCAGAACGCTAACATCGAAATCAACCAGCGCATTGCCCACTTTAACATCAACCTGAATTTGTTCGTTGGGTAAAATCTTTATTACTATATCTTTAAGACTCACAATTCCGGCAATACTTAGCGGATTTGATTTTGCCTCACGCGCTATTTCAGCATTGAGATATGACTCGCTTAGAGTGGCTGAAAGGTCAGGCACACCCGGTAGCGGTTGGCGCGTTGGCAAGGGTTGGTTGCTGGCAGGTGAACCAAACCAGAAAAGCGCCCCTATCACTAAACCCACTACCCCTAACAAGAATCCAAACCCTAGTAACCCGCATCCAGCAAGCCAAGGTACTCCCCGACGGTTGTTTTTTACACGACCGGGAGAAATGTAATTCGGGTTCGATGTGGGTGGGACGGAAGGGCGGTAGCTCATTTCTCAGGCAGCCTGCGCTTTCTCGATGCGTTTTACCCAGAGTTCAGGCTTTTTGATTTCGTCCAATGTAGGGATATATTCCGGGCGATCCCACATAAAGTTGGCAAAATCTATGCCCTTCAATTCTACTACCTTATCCACGAAGATTTCACCCAAGCGGTATTGCTCCATTTTCAGGTCAAGCCCGGTGAGTTTGATAAAGAGTTTATCAATAATACCGCGTTCCTTCTGGCGACGCTCAATTCGCTCTTTAATGGTGTTGTAATTTGGCATCAGTTTTTCACCGACTGCGTTCATAACGTGGTTGCTGTAGCCTTCTACAATACTCATCAAAGCCTGTAACTCTGAGAAAAGAGTGCGTTGTTCGGGAGTCATAACCCGTTCAATCCAGCTTGAGCCTTGGCTATTATCTCGTATGCGGCGCATGAAATTGTTCAAGCGTTGTTTGTTCAGACGCATATTCTGCAAGTCTTCGGTCAGATAGCTAAAATAGCGTTCAAGGATTCCGTTAAAATGACGGCGCACCCAAGTATGTGATTCAAATTCAAAAGCGTGGGTTGACTCGTGGAGTGCAATCCACAGGCGAAATTCGTCCCCATTCAGATTCAGGGCATTTACTACACCGCCAATGTTCGGCTCTACAAAGAAAACGCGCCCATCTGACACGGGTTCGCGCCCTAACAGGCTCAGGTCGTACTGTCCTAGCACCCTGCGGGAAAGATAACCTAGCAAAATACCCATTTCGCCGCTAACCAGCAATTGATTAAAGCTACCAACTAATGCTTGCATAGCGGCGCTGCTACTGCCCATTGAATCGCGGTTCAGTCTTTCGATAGGCTCAAAAAGCTGGCGAAAGCTGTTAATATTTGCCTCTACCCATTCGTTCCGGCTAACCGCTCGCACCGTATTCAACTGGCGGGGTAGCTTTGTATTTGCATACTCTTCTATAATTGGCACTACTCTAAGAGTAAGTTCGCTATAATAATTAGTCCATTTGTTGCGCCATTCTGCCGTTGCGCCTGTCTCTGGGTTCATTCTCTCAGCAATGCTGCGTACCTTATCCCAATCAATCATCGAGGGGGGTCCGTTGCGTTCGACTTCACGGGCGCGGGAGTTAGCCCATACTGCCCCAAAGGCTGCCGCAGTCGCCAACCCCAATCCGGTGGCGATTTTCCCGTACCGGGTATTAGGGCTTTTCCCGTTATCTTTATCCTCAATAAATTTATTGGTTTTATCCACTGCCATTAGAATACTCCTTGCCAAAAGTGTTCCCGTATTAACGAGAAAATAAGTGCTATTTCCGCCAGTTTTATATACGCAAGAGGCGGATAAATGTTGCCACATCATAAGCATTAAACTGCCCTATGTCAATGTAAAATAAATTGTATAGGAGGGAGGGAAGGTGGAAATAGCGAATTGGTTTTGTGGAGAAACCCCCCTTTCCCGCTAGAAAAAGGGGGTAATTGGAAGATTTATAGCTAATCGCGGCTGGCGGCTTCGGCTTTTCCTACCTCGGCGAATAATCTTTTAATGGTTTCCAACGTATTGTTCTGTACTGCCTCCCGCGCCACCCGGATAGAATTTTTGACACCTTTTGCTTTGGTGCGTCCATGCGAAATGATTACCACCCCGTTTACGCCAAGCAAAGGCGCACCGCCGAACTCTTCGTGGTCGAGAGCTTTCTTTACCTTGCTAAAGGCAGGTTTAAGACCTAAAGCTAACAACTTGAAAAATAAATTGGCGGTTAATTCCTTCTTTAGCAGATGTAGCATCACATCGGCGGTGCCTTCGGCGGTTTTGAGAAGTATATTTCCGGTGAATCCATCCGTAACTACCACATCGGCAAGCCCCGCCAGTACATCCTTACCTTCCACATTTCCGATGAAATTAATACCGGGTGTTTGGCGCAAAAGCTGGTGAGTTTCTTTTACCAAAGGCGTACCTTTGCTATCTTCCTCGCCATTACTGAGTAAGCCGACGCGAGGGTTGGGGCGTTTTAATACCTTCTCCACGTAAACCGAACCCATCTGAGCAAACTGAATTAGAAATTCTGGGCGAACTTCGGTATTTGCGCCCACATCTATGACCAATATTAATCCGGTTTTGGTTGGGAAAACAGTGGCTAACCCAGCACGTTCCACCCCGCGTACCCGCCGCAACTGGAGGCTGGCAGCCGCAAAAGTCGCGCCGCTATGTCCGGCTGAAACAAATGCCGCTGCGTCTCCTTGCTTTACCAAATTCATACCGATTACCACCGAAGAATTTTTCTTCTCCCGAATTGCCTGAACCGACTCATCGGTCATATCAATTACTTCAGTGGCATTTACTACCGTTAGTTTTAAGCCTTCAATGTTGTGTTTTGCCAGTTCCGATTTAATCTCAGATTCGCGCCCTACTAGGATAATTTCGATTCCGTACTCGCGAGCCGCTAGAACTGCTCCAGCCACCGGCTCTTGTGGCGCATAATCACCGCCCATCGCATCCAGCACGATTTTCATACTCTTAAAGCTCCCAATATTTTACCGCAGCCCGGCAAAAAGGTCATATGCGGGTCTTTGCGCCGGTATTGTTGATTTGAACAGGATAAAGGCATCCGTTACTTCCCAGAAGTGTACCAAATTCCTCCCGCATTTTCATCCAAGGGCTGTTATAGCTTATCTGGGTGCGATGTTCCGCCATCGCTTTACATGCGGTAAGCCAGTAATCCGACACATCAATTATAGTAGTAATTTCGTTATCAGGCGAACCGAACTCAGGTGGGTTATTTTAGTCGCTCTCTCGCAATGGAAGTGCTATTCACGCCCTTCTTTTCTCAAAATCTCCCATACTTGCAACCAATTACTGTGAGTAAAAGCAGTGGTATAAAGTTTCGAAGGTTGCCACGCCTCGCCAAATTCGGCTTCGGGATAGTGCCTAGTATCGGCAGCGACAGTTTTCTTCATCCTTACCTGTTAACAAATTAAATAATTATTAAAAAAATCTTAGAATTTGCCATTTTAACTTAGGTAGTATTGACTTAAATAAATTAACGTGATAAATTTGTAATAAGCGAGTTTTCTGTTAACGCTTTGTTAATTTTAACCTGTAAGTTCCTGAGATTGCCAAATTTTTACCTAACTGCTCGAAATATTGTTCCACAAGCAATATATGAAAAAATTTACTAGGAATTGGACAGGTTAGCCCACAAAATACAAAACACAGAATGCGAGAAGGATGACTAGCAGAGTGGTACAATGTTTGTTCCACTTAGCACTGGTGATCGATGCCGCTAGCAAGGAGGCTAACAGCCATGATCTCTAGAGAACTTAAAACCCAGTCACCCGGTAACGAGACTGTCACTTTTAGGTACCAATCTGTCTTCAATGATGAAGACGAAGAGATATTCCGTGCAGGTCAGCTTGTACCGGAGGGTACGTATGTCGAAATTGACGGTTGGAGGCAGGTTACCCTTGATGCGCCGGGTACCTTACCGGCATCTCTTGATGGACGACGCGCTGAATATCGTCGCTATTATTGTCCTTGGTTGCAGGAAACTGCCTGATAAAATAACTTGTCTTGAAGTAATCTGAATATAGGATTTCTTAACTGAGCGACCACTCCGATGACAAGGAAGGTCGCTTAGTTAATTTAGCAAATCAAACTTTATTAGCGGCGCTATCCATTCCCCTCCCAATTGCAGCATTTTTTCTTCGTGGTAAAAGCTTACTTCCAACGTTTCATTGTGTTGCATTTTAGACTCGCTTTTATGGCATTGAGCAGCATACCTGAAACCTTCGCTATTTCACCACCAAATTGAGATTTCAATAGACGTGTTACACTGTTAAGATAATCCCGCTGTTTAGATGCTATAACTCAACTCATCGTGTGGAGATAAAAAATGTCGTTTGATTATGATGATTACCTACAACTTGCTCCCGGAATTAAAATGTGCCGAATTTTAAACGGGATGTGGCAGGTATCGGGTGGGCATGGGGTGATTAACTCACGAAGTGCGGTTCATAGCATGTTCGCCTATCACGAAGCCGGGTTCACCACATGGGATTTAGCCGATCATTATGGACCGGCTGAAGATTTCATAGGACAATTTCGGCGACAGTTAGCTATAAACAAGGGCGAGAAGGCGGTTTGGGAGACACTAGCCTTTACCAAGTGGGTGCCGAGTCCCGGACAAATGACCCGTAAAATTGTCGAAGATAATATCAACCTCTCCTTGCGCCGAATGGGCGTGCAAGCTCTGGATATGTTGCAATTTCATTGGTGGGATTACAGTGATAATAACTACCTTGAAGCCCTAAAGTATCTGGCAGAGCTACAAAATGAAGGCAAAATCCACCTTCTTTCCCTGACAAATTTCGATACAGCACATTTGCAGATTATTCTCGACAAGGGGATAAAAATAGCTACCAATCAGGTGCAATTTTCTCCGATTGATATGCGCCCGTTGGTGGAAATGACACAGTTCTGCGAGGAACACGATATAAAGCTGCTCACATATGGAACAGTATGTGGTGGATTGCTTTCAGATCGCTATTTGAATCAATCCGAACCCGGTGGAACCGCTCTAAATACGGTCAGCCTACGTAAGTATAAACAGATGGTAGATGGCTGGGGCGGTTGGAAGCTTTTCCAACAGCTTTTGCAAACTCTCAAACGTATTGCTGTAAAACACAATGTGAGTATTTCCAACGTGGCTATACGCTATATCCTGAACCAAACGGCGGTAGGCGGCGTAATAGTTGGAGCGCGTTTGGGTATCGCCGAGCATATTGAAGATAATGCGCGGGTATTTAAGCTCAAGCTGGATGGAGAGGATAAAGCTGCGCTAAAGGAAGTGTTGTCAAAATCCAATGACCTGTATCAATTGCTAGGGGATTGTGGCGCAGAATATCGTCGCTAGTGTGGGTCTTTGAGCAAGCCGTTAGCCAAAAAGATTATTGCTTCGGCAACTTCTCGCGGTTTGATGATAACCGCTTCATGTCCGGCGTTTACTGTGAACAGGCGCTGCGCTCCTAATCTGCTTGACATAAGCGGGTGATATAAACCTGCTGGGAGCGTAAGGTCATCATTAAAGCTCAGATAACCGCACGGTGGGCGATTTTTGAAAAAACTGGGTAGGCTGATTTTATCTTCAAGCGGCGCAAGCGGCTCAGGTGTAAGCTTTGCCAGAATCCTATCAGCGTAACGATTATCATCATTTATAACGCTGTTTAACCAGTAATCTTTCATGGCTGCCATATCAATTGCCTGCTCCGGGTGCTGTCCTGCAAGTTGCCGGAAATAGTCTGCCATTTCGGGTGGCATATTGTCTGTAACGCTTTCCCCGTCCTGTAAGATATAGGCAGCGGCGAATATAAGACCGGATAACCTCGAACCTTCGCCCTTATAAAGCATTTCAGATGCCAATTGGATTATAGCTCCAGCCGTACCATGCCCTACCAAAATGTATTTTTTAGTAGGAGCGGATTCCGCAAAAGCGGCTACCGCTTCTGCATAGCTTCGCAAATCAGGCTTAGTGACGTGCGGTTGGTTTCCTCGCCCCGGCAAATCTAGCGCAAGTCCGCGCCATTCTCGCTCCCCTAAATAAGCAATGACTCCCTTCCACGCCCATGCCCCGTGCCAAGCATCGTGTACCAGTATCAGGCTAATATTGTTAGAGTCGGTTATTTGGTTTGACATAAATTACTATTACTCCTCAGAAAACCCATTACAATTAAATTTTCTGAAGGTTAGCGAGGCTGACCATCAATTTTTTAATACCTTGCCCCTCAAAAGCAACCGTAACCTCCTCATCATTACCACTGATGCGGCTCGAAACCACCATGCCTTTGCCAAACTTGGGGTGAAGCACTTTTTCACCTGCTTTAAACTTTAGGCTGATGTTGCCGGTGGCGGCAGGGCGGGTCGGTGCGGTGGATTTTGAAACTGCCGCAGGTTTGGCAGGTGTAGCTTTGGCGGTATTGCCCCAATTGGTACGATTTACATCAGTACCCCACAACGTATCACGGCTACCTGTGCCGCGCCCACCATGAGGACTGCCAGTGGGGGCTTGTTGATGACCTTTAACCAATTGGGAAGGCAAGTCCAGCAAGAAACGTGAAGGTTTGGTAGGGATATTTTGTCCACCATAGAGCGAACGCCGGAAAGCATACACCAGATAGAGCCGATTCTTGGCGCGGGTTATACCCACATAGAGCAAGCGACGTTCTTCCTCAAGCTGGTTTTCGTTTTCGAGGGAACGGCTATGGGGCAAAATGCCTTCTTCCAAACCTACGATAAAAACTACCGGAAATTCCAACCCCTTGGCAGCATGCAAGGTAATCAGCGTTGCGGCATCAGCGTCTGGATTAAACTTGTCCACGTCTGCTACCAGTGCCACATCTTCCATAAAAGCGGGCAAAGCGTCGTTACCCGGCATATGGTTGTATTCTTGGCAAACGGTGCGAAGTTCCTGAACGTTATGCCAACGCTCTTCCCCATCTTCGCTGCCGTCACGCAGGCTTAATTCATAACCCGATTTTTCCATTACGTAATCGAACAATTCGAGCAAGGTCATTTCGCCACGCGCCCGAATAAAGGCTTCTAGCAAGTTCACAAAATCCAGCAACGCATTCTTGATTTTTGGCGTGACAGGGAGCGGAGGTAGCAAATCTGCTTCGCTATTTTCTTCCGGTTCGCCAGCATTTCGGCGCGTTTGTTTATCCGCCTCTTGGCTTTGTAACAGTTGCAAGGCTACGTAAACCGGCAAGCTCATTTGATTAGCCCATTGACTAAGATCAATCAGAGTGCGTGGACCGATACCCTTTCCGGCGGGCGTATTGGTAATTATGCGAGTAAAGCTGATGCTGTCGTAGGGATTCTGAATCAGGCGCAAGAATGCCAGCGCATCTTTTACTTCCTTGCGTTCGTAAAAGCGCGTGCCGCCGATTAACTGATACGGGATGCCCCGCCGAATGAACATTTCTTCAAGGGCGCGACTTTGGGCATTGGTGCGGTACAACACCGCTACATCTTTAGGCTTAAATTCGCCACGCACCTGCAATCGGTCAATTTCGCCCACTACATAATTGGCTTCTTCCATTTCGTTGTAGGCTTCAAATACTTGGATAGGGCGACCCGATTCGTTTTCAGTCCAAAGGGCTTTATCCTTGCGTTGCGTATTGGCGGCAATAATAGCGGTGGCGGCATCCAGAATCGTTTGGGTGCTGCGGTAGTTTTGCTCAAGCGCAATAACTTTTGCCTGTGGGTAATCGCTTTCAAAATTCAAGATATTGCGAATATCGGCAGCCCGCCATCCGTAGATGGACTGGTTTTCATCGCCCACCACACATAGATTCTGGTATTTGTCGGCAAGGGCATGAATTAACTGGTATTGGGCGTGGTTAGTATCTTGGTATTCGTCCACCATGATATAGCGATAGCGTTCCTGATAGCGTTCCAGCACCTCTTTGTTTTCCTGAAATAGCCGGATTGTCTGCCCGATTAAATCATCGAAATCCAAAGCGCGGTTAGTGCGTAGCAATTCCTGATAACGTTCGTAAACTCGCGCCGCTATTTCTTCAAAATAGGTCTGTGCCACTTCGCGAAACTGGCGTGGCTCTTGCAGTGAATTCTTAGCCGAACTAATCATACTCATACAGGCGCGGGGGCTATATTGCTTGTCGCTCAACCCAAGACTATTAAGAGCGCTTTTAACCAGCACGATTTGGTCATCGTCAGCATAGATGGCAAAATTGCGGTCAAGCCCAATATGATTAGCATCTTGACGCAATACCCGTACGCAAAAAGAGTGAAAAGTGCCGAGCGTGAGACGTTTGGCAGCAGAATTTTCTTGCCCCAAATATTTTACAAGTAGTTTCTCGGTGCGCTCTTTCATTTCACGCGCGGCTTTATTGGTAAAAGTTACTGACAGGATATTATAGGCATCAATGCGCGGTTGCGCCTCACTCAGCATATAGGCAATACGCTGGGTCAGCACGCGGGTTTTGCCGCTGCCCGGTCCTGCCAGAATTAAAACAGGTCCTTCAATTGTTGCTGCTGCGTCACGCTGCGCCGGGTTTAACCCATCAAGAATACCTGCCGCCACTTTGTAAAAACTCCCCCAAGAAATAAAGAACAAAAACCACCAAAAAGCGTTAGAATTTTAGCACACATATATAGGAATGGCTAACCCTCTGGAAGGATTGTTTCTTGAAAATACATTTGAGCGGCTTATGGCGCAAGCCGGATTTTATGAAGTTGTGGACTGGGCAAATGATTTCGGAGTTTGGCTCCCGTATTACTCGCGAAGGTTTGCCCTATGCAGCGGTGCTGGTGTTGGCAGCAAGTCCGGCTGAACTTGGATTTCTTACTGCGCTGACGGCTTTACCAGTTTTATTGGTGGGATTAATCGCCGGAGTCCTCGTAGATCGCGTAAAGCGTCGCCCCGTTATGATTTGGTGCGACATTGGCAGGTTTTTGCTGGTAGGCTCAATTCCGGTAGCCGCCCTATTCGGGTTGCTTACCATGTGGCAACTCTATGTAGTGGCGTTACTGGTAGGGACGTTTACCATCTTTTTCGAGGTAGCAAGCCAATCATATTTACCTTCGTTGGTAGAGCGCGAAAACCTTGTGGAGGGCAATAGCAAGCTAGGCGCTAGTAGTTCACTGGCGGAAATATGCGGTCCTCCTCTAGCCGGAGTGCTGGTGCAAACGCTAACTGCACCCATCGCAATGGCATTTGACGCAATCTCCTATCTTTTTTCGGCGTTAGGCGTAGGCTTAATTCGTAAGCCCGAAACCAAATCTATTTCTGCTCATCACGAATTTAACTTTTGGAGAGAAGTAAGAGAAGGGTTAGCCGTTGTGCTATCAAACCCCTACTTGCGCCCATTAGCCATAAATAGCGCAATTTCCAATTTTTTCGGCAGTTTTATTGGTACTTTCTATGTATATTACGCCGTAAACGATTTAAAATTAGAACCGGGAATACTGGGGTTTATAATCGGGTTAGGTGGGATTGGCGCATTACTCGGCACATTACTGGCTACACCAACGCTGAAAAGATTGGGCTTGGGCAACTCTCTATTGGTGGCGTTATTTCTTGGCAAGTTGGTACCGTTTCTGATACCTTTGGCAGGTGGTCTGCCTTGGTTGGTGATAGTATGTATGGCGTTGCCTCAACTGTTGGGTGATGCTACCATGATGGTTTTTTTGATTCATTCCACCAGTTTGTGCCAGTCGGTAGTACCGGACAGATTGCTAGGGCGGGCGAATGCCAGTATGCAGTTCTTGATCGGCGCAATCAGCCCCATAGGACCACTGGCAGCCGGATTTTTGGGCAGCTGGTTAGGTGTCAGGCTGACCTTGCTGATAGCCTTAGTTGGTATGTTGTCAGGCGGTTTAGCAGTAATATTTTCACCGTTGCGTACTCTGCGCGAATTTCCGACTATGCAGCAGGAAACGAGCGACAATAGCCACGCCGCCTATTCCGATAACTAGCGTAGCGGCAAAAAAAATCTGGTACGCGCTCAGTTTCAATAAGCCAATATCCAGTTCAACCGCGTTATGGTCGAGATAATCCAGCAGCAAACCCCATAGCATAGGCGCGAGAGCCTGTGAGATGTAAGTAATAAAAGTGGCGATGTTCTGGAACATTACCCGGTCTTGCTCCGGGGCAAGAGTCATAATGCTATGGGTTTGGCTCATATTCAGGGCGGCAATCCAAATTGCGCTGAGAAACAATAATGCGGCTGCCATTAAATAGTTAAAGCCTGCCGGGATTACTTGCAGAAGTAACCATAGAAATGAATTAAAACATAACCCTGAAAATGCCAGCAATTGCAGAGACATTACACTTTGGCGGCGGTCTATCCAACGCCCCCATACAACCGAAGCAATAGATGCGCCTACTACACCTGCCGTAGAGAAATATAGAATCAGGCTAGGGTTAATGCCAACTTTTTCGCGAAGGTAAATCAAGCTGAGCGAGGGTATTCCAAAAAATGCCACACCGTAGAAACTTTGAACTGTCACAAAAGATTTAAAGCCCGGTTGTGCAAAGCAACCTTTCATGCTTTGCCAGAAACTGACGCGCAACCCTTTTGCGGTGGTGGTAGTTGTTTCGGGCGGTATTTTAGCAATGCGTATCATAAAAAAAGAACTGATAAACCCACCCAGAGTTCCCAAGCCAAATACTATTGCAAAAGTAGCCAACGCCGGATTTGGACCAAGTATCGCCCCCACCAGCAAGAAGGTTAATACGCTACCGAGGTTTGAGAATAAAGTGGCTCGGCTTAGGTAAAGACCACGCTTTTCACGAGAGACTATAAGGGTAAGCCAAGGCAACCAGCCTGATATACCGAAGTTGCGGCATAGGTGGTAAATTCCCAGAATCACCAACGCTAATCCGGCACGCAGGTTATCAAATCCCGGAATATTCACTAAAGCAATCAAGATTACTGAAGAACTGAGAATCCAGCGCAAAGTCCAGAAAGTTATCGCGGTGCGTCTGTAGCCGAATCTCTCGACAAAGCGGGCTGAAGCGAGCGTTACAGGCATAAGGATGAGGGGCAACGCTGAAATCAGCCCTACTGCAAAGGCGCTACCGCCACTTTGCCTGATGAATAGCACCATCGGTGAGCCTAGACTCTGCCAAAATACTGCATTGAAAAACTCGAAGAAGAAATTGTTATAGACTCCGCGAGGTAATCCTTCAACTCTGAATCCGGCACGTCTAATAGCGCGTTCTGCTAAAATTTGCCCCTTGCCCATTACCTCTCCTAAGCAGCCTTAAATTAGAATTTCTAACAGTATAGCCATATTTCCCCAGCTTTTCATGCTACTTATTGCCTATTTTTATTAATTAAAGGTTGCTATATGTAAGCGTGGGCTTTATAATTAGATAAGTTGCAATAAATTTAATTTATAAATTTTTTATATGCACCTATTAAGCTGTAACTAAAATTTAGCACTATGGATATTCCTGTTAATTATTCCCGACTAACTAATTCCCAACTCCACAAGGACGCTAAACTGGAAATTTATGAACTAGCCAGTTTATTACTCACGGAAAACAACCTTACCCGCATACTTGAAATCCTCTCCAATTTTACTGTTAAGCAATACCAAGCAAAATATGCCTTTGTAGTTGTAAATAGACAGCAGGAGTTGTCTGATATATTTTGTTTTATAGGTGACTTCAAAATACGCTGTGAGTGTAGACTATGCCCTTTCACGGCGAAAAACAGCCTGTTTGGTAACGCTTTTGAAAGTAAAAGTATTAAAGCTATTTATAATTATTGGGAAGATACCAGTTTTGAGCATACCGAAGATAACGACCAGTTGATGAAGGAAATCGGTTGTAAGTCTCTAATGGTTGTACCGTTGCTTGCTGATAATCAAGTAATTGCCCTACTTACAATATTCAAAGTAGAAATTTATGAATGGCAAGAAGTAGATTTACTTTGTGCAATTGAGCTTTCCAATATTGGTGGGGCGGCTATAAAAACCGCTCGTTCTTTAAAACAAATACAGTTCCTCAGCGATAGCAAATCAGTTTTACTGGAATTATGCCGTAACACGCTATTTATGCTTGACATAAATCAAATGCTAAATCTCCTAACCGAACGCGCTAAGGAATTATTAGAGGTTGATTCAGTTACTATAGGGCTGATAGAAAATAATATGCTTATAGGTGATAATCAAAGCCCCGGTTTTACTTTTAATTATGCTCCGGTTTTACCAAGCTATTTATCCGGTAAAGGAGTAG
>NZ_JBAXHI010000016.1:0-85163 GCF_037138995.1 Candidatus Chlorohelix sp.
GTTTCGAGGGCTTGGATAATATACCACTCCTCCTCCTCATTGTCAAGCCTTTTCAAAGTCATTTTTTTACACTTGCCCGAACTCAATAGATGGGCAACCCGTAAAATTTCAGAAGTGGTAGCAAGCTCAAATTGTTAAACACTGAAACGCCCTGCATGAATCGGCGATATGGTTTTAAGACAAAAGAGTTTTAGCGTATAATATTTCCTGCTTCCCTTTTGAGTAAATTGATAAAAGTGTGAAATATAGTCCGGCTTGGGCTATTCTGCTATCAGGAGAATACTATGGATTTTGGATTCAGCCAAAAATCATTGGATTTGCAAGAACGCCTGAAAGTGTTCATGCTTAAATATGTGTATCCAAACGAAAAAATTCATCATGAACAAATTAAAGCTTCTGGAAATCCGCATCACCACGCTGAAATTGTTGATGTATTAAAGGAGAAGGCAAAAGAAGAAGGGCTGTGGAATCTCTTTTTGCCTGATACCACTTATGGCGCGGGTTTAACTAATCTCGAATATGCGCCGTTGGCAGAGATTATGGGTCGCGTTTTATGGGCTTCCGAAGTTTTTAACTGTTCCGCGCCCGATACCGGAAATATGGAAATTCTGGCACAGTTTGGCAATGAAGAACAAAAAGAAACTTGGCTTAAACCTCTGCTAGAAGGTAAAATCCGTTCTTCTTTTTCAATGACCGAACCGGATGTTGCCAGTTCAGATGCAACCAATATCCAGATGTACATCCGGCGTGAGGGGGATGAATACGTATTGAACGGGCGCAAATGGTTTATTTCTGGGGCAGCCCGTGAACGCTGCAAATTACTCATTACAATGGGGAAAACTGACCCACTAAACCCTGAAAAACATCGCCAACAAAGCATGGTAATCGTTCCCGTGAATACTCCGGGTGTCACCATCAAGCGAGCTATTCCGGTTTTTGGGAATGTTGGGAACGAAGGTCATTGCGAAATAATTTATGAAGATGCGCGTGTATCTATAACAAATGTATTGGGCGAAGAAGGGGGCGGTTTTGCAATAGCACAGGCGCGACTTGGTCCCGGTCGTATTCATCATTGTATGCGTTCAATAGGGGCAGCGCAACGCGCCCTTGAGATGATGTGCCAACGCGCTACTCGTCGGGTAGCTTTCGGTAAGGCTTTGGCAGAACAGGGCGTGGTGCAAGATTGGATTGCACAATCGCGAGTAGAAATTGAGACGGCACGCCTCCTGACCCTCAAGACTGCTTGGATGATGGATACGGTCGGGAAAAAAGCGGCGCAGGACGAAATTGCTATGATTAAAATCATCGCGCCAGAAGTACATACCACCGTTTTGAATCGTGCCATTCAGCTTTTTGGCGCGGCGGGCGTGAGCGATGATTTCCCCTTAGCTGAACAGTGGGTTTATGGGCGAACCTTGCACCTCGCAGATGGTCCCGATGAAGTGCATAAACGCTCTCTTGCGCGTTCCTGCTTGCGTCATTGGGGTAACATTAAGTAAAAGTTAGTTGCAAAGGCTTGACGTAAACATTTTGCCCGTTTACAATTTGTAGAAGTTTAGCCTTGTAGAAATAGCGCTTGAGGCTGTTTATGGGTATTTTATCGACGCTAAATCTATGGCGAAAAAAAAGAAGTAGTATAATTCTAGGGCAGCGAGGAATGGTATTAGATAATAGGGTTCTAGCCAGAGGACATAAAACACTAGTACATCAGTTCATGCGAGAGGATGTGGATAAGTGGATGGCGTGGCCTATGCACCAAGACCCGCTATACGCATCAAGTTACCCGCGCACAATGAACCGTTTTGAACGGGATGACTGGTTTCAGGATCGTTCATCTCGCAACGATTATATGATGTTTGCGGCTGAAGATTTTCAGGGAAATCTGATTGGCTTGATTACCCTTCGCAATATTGAACGCAACCGTACCCATGCGGTGCTGGGCATCACCATTCGCCCCGAAATATTGGGCAGCGGCTTTGGCACCGATTGTCTATGGATATTCCTGTATTACTATTTCGAGACGTTGCACTTTGATGCTTTGATTTTGGATGTGGCAGCATATAATTATCGCGCCCAAAGGGTTTACGAGAAGTGTGGCTTTGTTCGCACCGGGGAACACTGGGGTCATTATGATGACTACTCAGTTTTTTATAACGATTATTATAAAAATATCCGCAACTATTTTCGCCAGCGTGGCGCGTGGATTGAAACCCTCTACTATGATATGATTTTGCGTCGTTATGATTACCTACATCTCCGAAAGCAGGGTTACGATCCTACTCAGATAAGGACTCAGAAATAGCAATGAGTGATAAACAGGGAGTTTCTTCTAAATCTTCCCATCCACATTTCACCGATGAGATTATCTTCATAGAATTAAAACATGATGTGGCTAACCGGATGGAGTTGCCCCAATTAGTACCGCTATTCCAAAAAGACTACGAAACCGAAATAACACACGGTCAATTGCCGCCTGCCGCAATTGCCGCCGCAATTGAAGCTCTCAAGCTGGTTAAACCTGCTCTAACGGAATATGATCGTTTCTTGGCACGTTATTATCTGTTGGAAGCCCATCGCTCTCTTGAGCAAAAGCCCCCCGATGGCTATCAGGCGCAGCGTTATTTTCAGAAAGCTTTGGGTTTAGATGTAGGCGAGCCTTCGGCAGAAGCGGCTTTCTATCTCGGCAATATGCTTTCGGCGGTGGATACCCTTGAAGCGGAGCGCATGTACCGGCTATCGTTGGATATACAACCGGGAGTTGCGACAGTACATTATGAGCTTGGGTTACTATTAAGAGCTAGGCGCGATTTGCCTAACGCGCTTGGAGAATTTGAAAAGGCATTCCGGCTTGAGCCTGATAATGCTATCCTGCTAAATGAAGTGGCTGAAACCCAACTAATGGCTGAAAATTATGAACAAGCCAGAGCCGCTTTTGCGCGTGCTGCCGAAATTGAACCGGAAAATTGGATATTCCCTGTTAAACTGGGTCTAGCTGAATACCGCTTAGGTGAATATGCCTTTGCTATGACGCATCTTCGCGCCGGGCTGGATGAATCACCGGATGAATTATTAGATGGGGAGACTCAATCGCTTTATATTGACGGGCTGTTCTGTCTTGGGCTGGCTTATCGCGCTACAGGCGATCCGGTTAGGGCGCGTAAGCTGTTTAAAGCGGTGCTGAATATTGCACCCGGCTTTGAACCTGCGGTATTGGCATTGAACGGTTAGCTTTCAGGGGTTATAATTAATCTGTTAACTTAGCATAACAATAGTAAATATTGTGGCAACCATCGCAAAGAGTATCACCATTTCCATTGCTACAAAATAAAGCGCTGCCACCGTTTGATTAATGTTATGTAGCGTTACGGGCTTTTCCCCGTCACCTAGAGTATAATGCCCGCTTTTTTCAAGCTGCACTTTCATTGCGCCTGCTATTGCTGCCATTGTCCAACCCGCGTTAGGGCTGGCAGTTTTGTTATGGTCGCGTAGCGCAATTCTCCAAGCGTTTGCTCGGTTGCCCTTGTACCAGCGAGCATTGATTATCAACAGCAAAGCGGTGAGACGCGCCGGAAGGTAGTTTAGCAAGTCATCAAAACGGGCTGCGGCTTTGCCTAGATACTCGTATTTACCCCGATAACCTATCATCGAGTCGAAGGTGTTGGCGAGGCGATAAGCCAACGCGCCCGGCACACCAAACAACGCAAAAAACATCAGGGGTGAAACAAAACTATCGGTGGTGTTTTCTGCCACCGATTCGATGGTTGCCGCAATAATTAGCGGTTCACTGAGTTGGGCGGTATTTCGGCTAACCAAATCGCGCATCTCAAAACGCGCCTCCTCCAGCGTTTTTGCGCTCAGGATTTGCCTAATTTTCAAGCCGCTATCTCCAAGCATTTTTAAGCTGAAACAACTTTTTAGCAAGTAGGCTTCGAGAATTATAGCGGGAACGGGCAAGGCGGTTCGCAGCCAACTAAAGCCCCACCAACTTAAGGCAAATAATCCCCCAATACTGATTAGTAACGTTGACAGACCGAAAATAAATTGAAGTGCCGGGTTCTTACTTGGCGCGATTCTTTCCCAAAGACTGACCAATTTGCCCATTCCCACTACCGGATGAACCAGAGCAGGTGGCTCACCGATAGCAAGGTCGTAAGCTACCGCAATAAGCAAGGCTATCAAATATTCAAGCGGGAATGGGAATAGCATTGTTTAATCCGGAATCGGATGTTCCTTTTCTTCTTGCGTAAAGAGCTTTGTTAGGAATTTATGCAAAATCTTTGGTCCTTTAGGTAAGGGCGGAGGCGGGGTGAGCAGTGCCGCAATCGCTTTAGCGGCTGCTTCCGTTTGTTTGTTGGTTATATCCTTGCCGCCTTTTTCACCCGGTATCGGTACGCCGATAGTCATGCGGAGGTGTTTGCCAAGCCATAATTCTTTAGTGCCGCTAAAGGCAACCGGAACAATCGGTACCCCGCTCATGCCAGCGAACATACCCATACCTCTTTTCAACGGCAAAATACGTCCCGTTTCAATTGCGGAAACATCGCCTTCGGGGAAGATACCAAGCGCACCTCCGTCCTCTAGCGTTTCTCTAACCTTCTCGATTAGTTCACGGCTCAAGCCTTTATCTCGGTCTATCGCGATTACGCCGCCCACCTTTTCGGTGAATATGCGCCGCCAACGCGGAAAATATACTTCCTCACGGGCGGCAATAAAAAAGATACGCGGCTCTGAAGGGCAAAATGCCAGAATTAGAAAAGAATCAATCCAGCTAAGGTGATTTCCGGCAATTATATAGCCGCCCTCGCGGGGTAAGTTATGCCGCCCTTCCACCTTGATGCGGAACATCAGCCGAAAGAGTATTCGCCCGAAAAAGCGCAACGCCTTGAAAGGAAGGGAAGCTTTGTAGAACTTCCCATTATGAACCGCGCCCATATTATCTCCCGAAGCTAATAATATCCGCCAATACGCCGGAAGCAGTAACTTCTGGACCTGCGCCGCGCCCTTGAATTACCATCGGGTTTGGGTCATAGCGCCGGGTTTTGAAGACTACTATATTATCGGTGCCACGCAACCGCCCGATTTGCGAATCTTTGGGGACACTCTGCAAACCTACCGTTAGCCCCTTGCCGCTCACATTGGCAATATAGCGCAGGGTTTCGCCCTTTTCGGCAGCTTTGGAGGCGAGTCCAGCATAGTATTCATCTACTTCAGGTAAGCGTGCCATAAATTCTGGTACGCTCAAACTTGAGAGCGAATCAGGATATAACGCCTCTACGCTCACTTCACTTAACTCGATTCCCATGCCGAGACTTCGCGCTAAGATAAGGGCTTTGCGAGCCACATCCACTCCACCCAAATCATCACGCGGGTCTGGTTCAGTGTAGCCCTGCGCTTTGGCATCCGCTACAATTTCGCTATATTTACGCCCGTTTTCAAGTTCGGTAGCCAAATACCCAAGCGTTCCACTAAAACAACCCGATATTTCTTTGATTTGGTCAAAGCTATCTAGCAGCATACGTAAGGTGCTAACCACTGGTAACGCCGCTCCCGCCGTTGTTTCATATCTCAGCCGAGCCATACCCAAACCGGAAGCAGTCGCCATCTGCCGAAAATCCTCGATAGGTCCGCAGAGAGGACGTTTATTAGCCAGTGCCGCATAATGTCCTTGCCGTAGCGCGGAGGTTAGAACTGGGGTCATGGCAGTAGCAGAAGCGCCGCTAGTATCCACTACCACCAGTTTGGCAGTGCTATCTTCGGTGCGTATCCGGTCGAGTTCGGTGGCAAGAATAGATAAGTCGGAGGGTTTTTGAACCGATCCGGTTTGTTCGGAAATCCTGTCGCCCACTTCCGGCTTTAGTCGCGCCCACAAATATTGCATATACTGTTGGTTTGTTGCCGAGTTAAAATCAATGTGGAGGGCGTGGGTACTATCCACAATCGCCCGGTATCGCAAGTTAATACCCAACCGCTCTTTGATTTCGGGGGAATATTGCACCACCAGACCGAATAGGGCGCGTCCCACGCCACCCATTCCGTATTGCACAATCTCATAGAATTTAGACATTTTTGCTTTCCTAACCTATGTTTCAAAGACGCTATTTATTTTTTACTTCTTGGACTATTGTTATATTTTATCTCGACTAATGCAAACAAAGTGACTACTCCACTCGCCCTAAAGGGCGGGGGGCATCTAGGGGCGAACCCACGCTGTGTAGTCCCACAGCTTTGATATTTAAGGCAGCATTGAGATCGCGGTCTATATGCAGACTACAACTAGGACACTCGAATATTCTATCGGCAAAGGGAAGTTTTTCTTTCCCCGTTCTTCTGTAGCCACAGTCCGAGCAAGTCTGGCTGGTATAGGCAGGGTTTACAGCAATGAAAGTGTAGCCAGCTTCTTCCGCTTTACTACGCAACATACTGAAAAATTCCGACCATGCCGCATCACTAATGCTTTTGGCAAGCCTACGGTTTTTGACCATTCTATTCACGGTCAAATCTTCCACAAAAATCCTGCCATATTTATTTACGATTTTACGGCTGTGCTGGTGGCTAAAATCCTGACGTTTCCAGCCTAGCCGTTCGTGAGTTCTGGCAACTGCCTTGCGCCTAAACCTACGCTCCGGCGTGCCTTTGGTTTCTTTAGCCAACTTTCGTTGGACTTTAGCAAGGGCTTTTTCCTCCTTGAGAAAGAAGCGAGGGTTCTCAACCACAGTACCATCGCTGAGAGTAGCAAAGGTGTTAAGCCCAACGTCTATACCTACAGCGTTATCGAGTTTGGTCAAGCGTTTAGGCTCAAGCTCACAAGCAAAAGAGACAAACCATTTTCCAGTGGAAGTGCGACTGATAGTAGCGGTTTTGGGAGTACCTTCAAGCGGTCTGTGCAAAATGATATTGATATGCCCGATTTTGGAGACTACCAGATTCTTATTGTTTTGTACAGAACAACCGCCATTACTGACTTGAGGAAAGGTAATGCTGTCATAGCTGCCATAGCTTTTGAAGCGGGGGTAGCCGGGTTCTTCACCGGATTTTACCCTACGAAAGAAGGCTTTGAAAGCAAGGTCAACGCGAACTGCCACGTTTTGAAGGACTTGGCTGTGAACATTGGCAAGTTCGGGCTTTTCTTTCTTAAGAGGCGGGATAGAAACAGCTTGGGCGTGGTAAGTAACGCTGCGCTTTTCTTGTTCCCAAAAGTCTTTACGCTGAGCAAGGAAATGATTGTAAAGCCAGCGACAGGCTTCAAGTTGCTGGTTAAGCAAGTTAGTTTGCTTGCGAGTAGGGTATATCCTGTATTTATAATTCTTAAGCATATATATATTATGGCTTAATGTGATAGCAATGTCAAACGATTGTGCAATTATACAGGGTGAATAGATGCCCTCTCTAATGACCTTACAGTGAGCCTGACATTATTTTAATTTGTGAGAAGTCTGCGCTAAACGCATTTTCCCTGCCGATTCATGATAAAATACCGCAAGCGCAAAAAAGCCTAAGCGCAAAAAGTGTCTAACCATCCGACAAGCAGACTACTTTTTAGCGAAAGATGTAATCCATGTACTTAAAAAAGCTTCAACTACACGGCTTCAAAACCTTTGCCAATAAAACCGAGTTCTTTTACGACAGCGGTATCACCGCCATTGTAGGTCCCAACGGTAGCGGAAAAAGTAATATTGCAGATTCGGTGCGCTGGGTTCTTGGAGAACAGCGCTATAGCCTTATGCGAGGCAAAAAAACCGAAGATGTGATTTTCGCGGGCAGTAGCGGCAGACCCGGTATGGGTTTTGCCGAAGCCTCTATTACCTTCGATAATACCGAGCGTAAGCTACCGATTGATTTCAGCGAAGTCACTATCACCCGACGCGCCTATCGCACAGGTGAGAACGAATATTACATCAACAAAGCGCGTGTACGTCTTAAAGATGTACATGAAGTGGTAAATCAGATTTCCTCCAACTATACCGTTATCACGCAAGGTATGGTAGATGCTGCCTTGAGCCAAAAGCCCGAAGAACGCCGCAGCCTTTTTGAAGATGCCGCCGCAATCGGGCATTACAACTCCCGCCGGGTTGAAGCCGAAGAACGCTTGAATAAAACGCAAGAGAACATGCGCCGCATTTCTGACCTATTGGCAGAAATCGGACCACGCATGAAAGGCATGGAGAAACATGCCCGTCTTGCCGAAGAATATTATGCACTACAGGAAGAACTTCAAACCTTGTTCCGGCGCTGGTATGGGTATCGCTGGCGTGGTACAAACCGCACTCTGGTAGCGACGCAACGAACCGAACAACAAGCCCAAAGCGAATTTGAAAAGTGCAACCTCGATATGGAGTCGCTCAAGTTGCAAAGCAACGAAGCCCGCACCCGACAAAATGAGTTGCGGGCTAATCTTGCGCGGCTGCACCAAGATAGTAGCACACTCCACACTCGCGCCCAACAACTCCAGCAACAGGTTGCGGTAGAGCGCGAAAAGCTAAACGGCTTGAGTCGCCAGCGTGATTCACACCAACAGGAACTGGTTAGCTTGCGGATGCAAGTTGAAGAAAATACCCGCCGCTATTCTAATCTAGAGCTTGAGTTCAAAGCAGTTAAAAGCGAAATAAGTGAAGCAGATGCCAATGTTGCAGCGCAAGAAACAACTCTGAAAGAAAAAACGCTTGGAACCAGTCGTTTAGAAACCGCATGGGCGCAAAAAAGAGACGAAGTTTTAAGGATTCACAACCGATTGGACAGCCTGCAACAACAGACGGCGCAACAGGTCAAACAGCGAGAAGAACTGGCACGACAACAAACACAATATTATCAGGTGCGAGATAACACGCTGGCACGCCAGAAGGAACTAGAGCAAGAAATAGAAGTTGCCCGAAATTCCCTTAATGCTTTTGAAAAAGAAATAAACGCGCTGGCAGCCCGGCGAAAAAGCGAGGAGGTTGAGCTAAACGCCACCACCGAAGCGATTCGCTTAAAAGAACGACAAGCGCAAGATTTACGCAACAATCTTGACTCAACCCGTAGCCGACTAAATCTATTGCAGGATTTGCAAAACAGCTTTGCCGGGTTGCATAGCGGCGTTAAAGCGGTGATGCAAGCGACAAAGCGAAATAAACCCCCATTAGGTGGAATACAGGGACTAGCGGCAAATCTGCTAGAAGCTCCGGTTGAATTGGAACTAGCGATTGAAACCGCGTTAGGTGGGCATCTACAAGACATCGTAGTGGAACGCTGGGCAGATGCGGAGGATGCAATCCGTTTCTTGAAAGAAAGCGGGCAAGGACGCGCTACTTTCCTACCGCTCGATAGTCTTAAATCCCAAAATTCGGGTCGGCTCGAAGATAGAATTTTCAGAACCGAAGGGGTGCGCGGACTTGCCACCGGGCTAATTCGCTTCGCCGAAAAATATCGTTCCGTCTATGAACAGCTACTAGGGCGTTGGCTAGTGGTGGATGATTTAAAGGTAGCACGCCGCATCCTGCCCGATTTACCGATAGGCTGGAATGCCGTTACGCTAGGAGGCGAAACGGTACGCGGAGGCGGCGCAGTTACAGGTGGTACGCTTGGCAGAGAACGGGCAGAAAGCGGCATGCTTATGCGCGAACGCGAGTTGCGCGAATTGCCCGTCAAACTTGCCGCCCTCGAAAAACAAATCGCTGAAGGCGCACAGGAGCTTTCTAAATTACAGGTGCAATTCGCTACCCGCAAACAGCAAATTGCAAATACCGAGCGCGACACCCGCCAAATAAGCGACACCCGCCAAAAAGCGCAGGAAAAGTTGAGCAGCCTGTCAGGACAAACGGAGAAATTGTCGCATGAGTTGAAAGTGCGGGAAGAAACCAGCCAAAATCTGGCACGCGAAACCGCAGTTCTGGACGAGCAGGAAACCACCATTAATACAGGGAAAGAAGCCGCACTCAAACAACGCGAACAAGCACAGGCTGAAGTGATAGAGCTTGAAAAGTCTTTGCAATCTGCCAAAGAAGCCGAGCAGAAAGAGCGCGATAAGTTAACCGCTTTGCGTACCGCTAACGCCCTTTTCGAGCAACGCATCAAGAGCGCCGAGTCCAACTTGCAATTCGCCCGCACCGAACGAGAGCGGGTTAGCGGGCAAGCAAAAGCACGCGAGGAGCAAATAAAAGAGCTTGAAAACCAAACCAACGCTTTACAACGCTCCCTCGAAACAGCCCAAAGAGAACTATTGAAGTTAAGCGAGCAACTAGAAGCCCTTCGCGCCGAAATTGCGCCATACGAGCGGCAACTAGAAGCACTAGAACTAGAGCAGGTACAAAGCGATAAGCGTTGGCGTGAGATGAGTACCCATATGCTGCAACTCGAAGCAGCCCATAGCCGGGCTATTTTGGAAGTACAAAGGCTTGAAGCCGAATTAGAAACCTTGCAAGTGCAAGCTAACGCCGATCTCGCCCCCTCAATGGTGGGTGAGCAGGGCGAACAGGCACAAGTTAATCCGGCAGATTGGGTAGAGTTGCTAGAATTAGGCGAAGATGAAGCGCGGCAGTTACATGAGCGCATTGAACAAAGCCGTGTCCGCTTGCGACGAATCGGGGTAGTCAATCCGCTGGCAATGCAGGAATACAAGGAAACCAATGAGCGTCACGGCTTCCTGAGCCGCCAACTTGAGGATTTAGAAGAAGCTACGCTCTCTTTGCGCGAACTAATTAAAGAACTAAACCAACTTACCCAACAACGTTTCTCCGAAACCTTTGCAAAGGTTGCCGAAGCTTTCAGCAAATATTTCGCACAGCTTTTCAACGGCGGCAGTGCCAAACTTTTTCTAACCACGCCGGATAATCTGGCGGATACAGGCATAGAAATTGTGGCACAACCTCCCGGTAAAAAACAGCAAAATCTGGTATTGCTAAGCGGTGGGGAACGCGCTTTAACGGCGGTTGCCCTGCTTTTTGCCTTACTGGAAGTAAACCCTACGCCCTTCTGTATTCTCGATGAGGTGGATGCCGCTTTGGATGAAGCAAACGTGCGCCGCTTCTGTGAAACCCTAAAGGTTCTGGCAGCACGCACCCAGTTTATTGTAGTCACTCACAATCGAGGCACTATCGAAGCGGCTCGCACAATTTACGGAATCTCAATGGGGTCGGATAGCGTCTCCAAAACAATCTCGCTCAGGATAGATGAAGTCTCAAAATTCCGCCAGAAATACGATAAATCTCTACGCAACGCCGGAACATCGTCTGATTCCTCCCTTATTAGTAAAAATTAGGGTAAAATACAAAGCCCGGCGGAGCGGTTTAAAAGCTCTCCTGCTGGAAGCTTTGTATATTTTTTTCGCAAAGTCGGAAGTAATTTGATAGAAGCAGTTATTAATGCAGAGCTTTCCATTTTGAATTGAACAGGAAGTAAAAAATAAAATGAGAAAAGTAGTTGTATCCGAGTTCCTAACACTGGATGGGGTTATGGAAGCGCCAGACAAGTGGTCTTTCCAATTCTGGACTGAAAAAGCAGGAGAGTTTAAGTTCGCTGAGCTATTTGCTAGTGACGCGCTTCTGTTGGGGCGGGTGACCTATGAAGGATTCGCCCAAGCTTGGCCCTCTATGACTGATGAACAAGGCTATGCGGACAGAATGAACAGCCTTCCCAAATATGTTGTTTCCACCACTATACCAAAAGGGGAATGGAACAATTCAACGGTGCTTAAAGAAAATATCGTGGAAGAAGTTTCCAAACTAAAACAACAACCCGGTCAGAATATATTGGTTTTCGGCAGCGCCACTCTTGTACAAACCCTGATGGAACATGACCTCATTGATGAATACTGGCTGATGATTTATCCTGTGGTAGTGGGTAACGGAAAGAAGCTCTTTAGAGACGGAATCAATACGAGCTTGAATCTTGTAGAAACAAAAACTTTAAGTTCAGGCGTTATCATACTTTCCTACCAGCCCGTCAGAAAAGAAGAAAAATAATAAAGATGGTGGGCAATAAACGAGAAGTTTATCTTGATTATGCCGCTACTACCCCGGTTGACTCGGCGGTGGTAGAAGCCATGCTGCCAATTTTTAGCACAGATTGGGGCAACGCCAGCGCCCTTTACCACAAGGGGCGCATTGCAAACCAGCGCATCACCGAAGCACGAGAGCAAATTGCCCTTGTTCTCGGCTGTACACCGAACGAAATCATCTTTACGAGCGGCGGCACTGAAAGCGATAATCTAGCGTTAAAGGGCGCAGCCGAATACGGTCTGAAAAAAGGGTTGGGCAACCACCTTATTGTCAGCGCGTTTGAACATCATGCTGTACTACACACCGCCGAATATCTCAAGGAAAAAGGCTTTGAAATAACCTTTCTTCCCGTAAATCAGGACGGACTAGTGAACCCTGCCGAAGTGGAAAGAGCCATCATACCCGGCAAAACAAGACTGCTCAGTGTTATGTATGCCAACAACGAAATCGGCACAATTCAGCCGATTGACGAAATTTCCCGAATCGCTCGCAAATATAATGTGCCTTTCCATACCGATGCCGTACAAGCAGCAGGACAGCTACCGTTAAAGGTGCGCGATCTTGGCGTGGATATGCTCTCTCTATCTGCCCACAAATTTTACGGGCCAAAAGGGGTTGGCTTGCTCTATCTCAGACAAGGCTTGCAACTGGAATGGCAACAATTGGGCGGTAGTCAAGAACGCAAACGCCGCGCCGGAACAGAAAATGTGCCGGGTATAGTGGGAATGGCAAAAGCCTTGACGCTTGCCGAAGAAAAACGACCACAGGAAAATCTGCGTCTTGCCGGTTTACGCGACAGGCTAATGCAAGGAATAATGTCGCAAATAGCGGGAACTGCCGTAAACGGTACTCTTGACCCGACGCATCGTTTAGCTAATAATCTTAATGTTTCTTTTGAGGGAATCGATAGCGAGGGGTTGTTACAAGCGCTTGATTTACAGGGAATTGCTGCCAGCAACGGCTCTGCCTGCAATGTGGGCAGCATCGAACCAAGCCATGTTATTCGGGCTATCAGTGGAGCAGAAAATTCAGCCACCGGAACAGTAAGGCTAACACTTGGCAAATATAGCTCAAATGAAGATATTGAGTACGTTTTGGAAAAATTGCCGTTAGTGGTTAGTCGTATGCGAGCATTAAAGCAAAGCTCTTTTGCATGAATGTGGTAAAATATTAGTAAGACGCTTGTTAGACAATTTACAGGACTGGCTACGCAGTGTCGCGTTTTAACAGATTAACTAAAAATAAACCTGTAATTTGCGAGAAAGAGAACTACTATGGATGATGTACAACTAACAAACCTAAAAGCAACTTTACTGGCTGAAAAAGCTCGTTTGGAAGAAGAACTCGACCGTTTATTACAAGATGCCCGTGAAAACGCCGAAGATCAATCCGCCGAAGGTTCACCTAGCGAAATGGCAGATATTGCTTCCGATGTGACAGAGCAAGAGCGTATTATGTCAGAACGTGAAGAAGTGCGCTCACTTCTAAATGAAATTAATAAGGCACTGCTGCGTTTCGAGAAAGGCACTTATGGGCTTTCGGTTGTATCCGGCAAGCCCATACCATTTGAACGGTTGGAAGCGTTACCATGGGCAAGTAAGCTTGTAAGTGAAGAGAAGTAAAAGTTATTGATAACAAACGAAGCCGATAGCCTTACTGAAAATAAACCCCTAGAAAAACGAGGACTGGGATATTACTGGGTTTTTGGTTTTGCTACGGGTATATTTGCCCTCGACCAATTTACCAAATGGTTGACCGAAAATAACCTCGGACCCTATGGCAGCGGCAAGCAGACAGAAGTTTTAGAGGGACTGATAATTTTCCGTTACGTAAAAAATACAGGGGCTTCTTTCAGCATACTGCAAAACGCGCCTTGGTTTTTTACGCTAGTTGCCAGCCTTGCCAGTATCGGAATTATCTTCTGGTACATAGCCAAAGGTACGAATGACCGCTGGTATCAGTTTTGTGTGGCTATGCTACTCGCCGGGGCAGTCGGCAACCTCTCCGATCGCCTTTTTAAAAACGGGGCAGTCACGGACATGATAAATCTACCGTGGGCTGAGATTTTCAAAAATTTTAATGTGGCAGATGTCAGCCTGAATGTTGGAGTAGCTACCCTTTTGCTAGTCACCATCTTCAGGTCGTTACGCGAAAACCGCGACAATTCTACAAAGAGCGATAATATATAATGCCTTCCGAACCCCTATCCCTTGATGATTTGGATCTCGACCTAATTGGCGAGAATCTGGATGCAATTACTATTGACCCTGCTTTACCCGCTGAAATGAGTTACACCGCTACTGCCAACGACAAAGGTGAGCGACTGGATAAGCTCGTTTCAAATATGCGTCCCGACCTCTCACGCGGACATGTGCAACGCTTGATAGAAGAAGGAAACCTGACGATTAACGGCGCTATTGTCAAATCGGGTTACAAATTGCGCGAAGCTGAACTGATTCATCTGATAGTACCGCCGCCCGCACCGTTGGCACATCTCGCGCCAGAAGCTATCCCGCTTGATGTGGTTTATGCGGACGATGATATTATGGTCATCAATAAACCGGCAGGGCTGGTAGTACACCCTGCACCGGGTCACTATAGTGGCACTCTGGTAAACGCTTTGCTTTATCATGTCCCTAACCTAAATATCAACGGCAATATTCGCCCCGGCATAGTTCACAGACTGGATAAGGACACCAGCGGCTTGTTGGTAGTGGCTAAAACCGATAAAGCCTTAAACAGCCTCATCGGTCAGATGAAAGAACAAAGCACCCTCAAAGAATATACCGTGCTAGTCGAGGGAAATGTGCAACCCCCTGCCGGAATTATAGACGCACCGATTGGGCGCGACCCCAAAGCCCGCAAACAAATGGCGGTGGTACATAATGGCAGACCCGCCCGCACTGAGTATAAGGTACTTAATTATTTCGCCCGCCATACCCTGCTAATGGCGCGTTTACACACCGGGCGCACCCACCAGATTCGCGTCCATTTTGCCTATATGGGACATCCCGTTACAGGCGATCCGGTTTACGGGAGGCGCAAATCTACCCTGAATCTCAAACGCCAGTTTTTGCATGCGGCTTTGCTTGGTTTGGCTTTACCTTCTACAGGAGAGTATCGCGAATTTCAGGCTCCGCTACCGCCTGAACTTGAAAAAGCTCTTGCCGAAGCTCAAAATCTCGAATGAACTTTTAGCTCATCCTTGTTTAATGGTATAATCCATTATCTCAAATATCAGTAAAACCATGAAAACAATAGATGAGTTAAAGCTATGAGCAATCCCAGCCAACCGGTGACACCCAAACCTAGCGCAACCGTAATGGTGGTACGTCCTGCCGCCAACCCGGCTGAGGTGATGGAAATATTTATGTTGCGGCGACACTCCCGCAGCAAATTTATGCCAGACCGCTATGTTTTTCCGGGTGGTGGTCTGGAAGCGCATGATTTTGAACCTGAAACGCTGGCATTGCTCAAGCTTGAATCTCCAGAAGGAACGCTTTTTCGTGACTTGCCTGGCGAGGGCGCATACAATCAGGTCACGCCTTTGACTACTGCTCAGGAAAAAGGCCTTTTTGTAGCGACCTTCCGTGAACTTTTTGAAGAAGCGGGCGTATTGCTGGCGCTGCATAAAGAAACGGGCGAACCATTCGAGCTAGTAGAAGGCTCGGAAGAACATCACAAATATGCCCGCTACCGAGACCAATTACATGCCCATGAAATCAGCTTCCGTGATATTTTAACCCATGAAAACTTATTGCTTGATGCCAGCCGTTTGATTTATTATTCACACTGGATAACCCCTCTTGTTGAACCTATTCGTTACGATACGCGCTTTTTCGTGACGCTGGCGCAGCCCGACCAAATTGCCGAATCAGATTATCTAGAAACAACGCATGGTCTCTGGATTAGCCCAAGAACCGCCCTCTTCCGGTATGAAGCGGGTGATTTTAACCTTATTTTCCCAACGATATTACATCTCCGAAGGCTTGCCATCCATGACACTATTGCCGGTATGCTGGAAGTTGCCCATAGCAAAACCGTCATTCCCGTCTCACCGGATGCAATCCCCTCCGAGGTAGGGCTAGATTTCAATTTACCCGGCGCAATTGCAGACCGTTGGTAAATAACGTGCTTAACATCCCTTTAACCATTGATTAAATATTTATTAATAGGAACTTGATACCCTTATAAGGGTCTTCCAAACCATAGCTCTGGCAATTGGATGATAAAACCCCAAACGACAGTATTCATGCTGTCTTTATTGTGTGAAAGGAGAGAGAGTATTGAAATCCTTTAAGCGTATGGGAGCTTTTGTTGCTCTACTGATGCTGACTGCTATAATGGCTGCCTGCGGTGATAACACTGCCACCCCTGTACCTGCTACCACTACGGCGGCAGCGACTACAGCGTCTGCCACTACCACTACGGCTACTACTGCTGCGGCAAGCGGACAAGCAGTTGAACTGACCTTCTACTTCCCAACAGCGGTAGATGGGCCTATCCCCCAAACCTTCAAAAAATATGCGGATGATTTTACTAAAGCTAATCCCAACATTAAAATCAACACTGTATATGCTGGTGGTTATGCCGATGTTTTGAAGAAAATCCAGACCGAAGTTGGCGGCGGCGGCTCTACTGCTGATGTAGCGATTATGCTCAGCACCGACCTCTATACCCTCGCCGATAATGGGTTGGTTGTTTCGTTTGATGATTTAATCAAGGCTGACTCCACCGGAGATACTTGGGTCAAGGATTTCTATCCCGGTTTTATGGCTAATAGCCAGGCTAACGGCAAAACTTGGGGCATCCCTTTCCAACGCAGCACCCCGGTACTTTATTACAACAAAGACCTTTTCAAAGAAGTCGGATTAGACCCTACCAAGCCACCTACAACCTTCAAGGAAATGGCTGATATGGCTCAGAAATTGACCAAAGCTGACGGTAGCCGTTGGGGTATCAAGATTCCTTCCGATGGTTTCCCTTACTGGCTGTATCAAGGCTTTGCCATTTCTAACGGGCAAAACGTAGTGGGCGATGCTGCTAACAAAGTGTTCTTTAATACTCCTGCCGCTACCGAAGGTTTGAAGAACTTTGTAAGCCTTGTAAACGATTACAAAGCTATGCCAAAAGGTGTAATTGTCTGGAGCGATACTCCTAAAGACTTTATCTCCGGCAACGCCGCAATGATATACCATACCACTGGTAGCCTTACCACCATCTTGGGTGGAGCTAAGTTCGATGTGGGCGTATCTTTCCTACCTGCTGGTTCTAAAGGTTATGGCGCTCCTACCGGCGGCGGCAACCTTTACGTTATGAAAAAAAGCTCACCCGAAAAGCAGAAAGCGGCTTATCAGTTCATCAAGTTCCTGACCGAACCTGCTCGTTTGGCGGACTGGACTACTGTTACCGGATATGTTGCGCCGCGCAAAGCTGCATGGGATACTGACGCATTGAAAAAGCTCGTTGCAGATAAACCTCAATATGCAGTCGCCCGTGACCAATTGCAATATGCCGCCAAAGAACTGGCTACTCATGAAGGCGCTACCGTACAGCAAATTCTGGGTAAAGCAGTACAATCGGCAGTAACCGGCGATAAAGACCCTGCTAAAGCACTCGATGATGCTCAAAAAGAAGCTGATAAGCTTCTAGCTGATTACAAAGATTAAGCTTTAACTGAGCAGGATTTTCGTTTCAGAGGTGAATTCAGGCAAGGGGCATAAACCCCTTGCCTCTAAGGTAAATTCATTTTTACCATTTTAAATGTACTCTTCTCGAAATAAAACTAATGGAACAAGAATCAAAGCAAGCATTAATAGAAGCCAAAAATGCGGACTCAACATTGGTCGCTTTTAAAGCAAATGCCAGCCGTAAATCGCTAGGACGCGCTATTTTTCCATATTTGCTCATTTTTCCAACCCTAGCTTTAATAACGTTGTTCACCTTCATCCCAACTATCAATTCTGCCATTCAAAGTACTATTAAGCCTCCCCGCACCGTACAACAGGAAGCGGAATTTGTAGGATTCAAAAATTATCTCGACCTATTCGATAATAATACCGTCATCGGGCAAGAAGATAACTTCCAACGGGTATTTGTCAACACTTTAGTATTTGTAGCCGTGACAGTTCCGGTTTGTGTCATTCTGGCTTTCTTGCTGGCGTTATTGCTGAACCAAAAATTGAAACTGACTTCAATTTACCGCACTGGCATTTTTTATCCCGTATTATTGCCGCTATTAAGCGCAGCCAGTATCTGGGCTTTTTTCTTTGCCGATAGTTTCGGTATGCTAAATACTACCCTCAAAGCGATAGGTTTGCCCCCACAGGGCTGGAATCGTGACGCTAATTGGGCGCTTATTTCGATTATGCTGGTGGTAATCTGGAAACAAACCGGCTTTTACATGATTTTCTACCTCGCAGGTTTACAGAATCTGCCGCAGGATATTTATGAAGCAGCCCAACTTGATGGCGCAAGTGCGCTCAGGCGTATGTTTAACCTTACTATTCCGCTGCTGAACGGTACAACACTCTTTGTACTGGTCATTGCAGGAGTGGGCGCATTCCAAACTGCCGACCCGCTCTACGCGCTTGGTGAAGGAAATCCGGCTAACCGCAGTAACCTGATTCTTTATTTCATCTATCAGCATTTGAATGAACCGCGTGACCGGGGTTACGTGTATGCCATGACAATTCTGCTTCTGATATTGCTATTAGTCTTCACCGTTTTCAATTTCATATTTATAGAGCGGAGAGCGAACTATGAAGACTGATGCAACACCTGTAACCTTTACCCTGAACCGCCAGAAAATACGTTGGAACTTGCTGATTACAAACGTTATTTTGATAGTGGTTAGCATTATCTGGCTAATGCCTTTGATAATGACTATACTTTTGAGCGTGCGTCCCAAAAAGGATACGCTCGGCGCCGGAAATATTTTCTTTGGTTCGGGTTTTAGCCTTGAGTGGTTTCAAAGCGCATTTGATTCCCAGCCGTGGGGTACTTATTACCTCACCACTATTATATTCGTGTTCGGGTTGCTCGCCCTACAACTGCTTACTATTACGCTATCGGGTTACGCCTTCGCTCGTCTCGATTTTTTCGGGCGAGATTTCATCTTTATCCTTATATTGGTACAGATAATGATACCATCTGCCGTATTGCTAGTACCAAATTTTGCTACTGTACGCTTTCTAAACCTCTATGACACCAAGTTAGCGTTGCTGCTTCCATATATCGGCTCAGCTTTCGGCACTTTCTTGATGCGCCAAACTTTCCGGCAAATTCCCCGCGAATTGGAAGATGCAGCGCGGATTGACGGTTGCAACTGGCTAGGTTTATTGCGCCACGTTTACATTCCTTCCTCTACATCAGGTTATATCGCTTTTAGTCTTGCTTCGGTCAGCGCCCATTGGAACGAGTTCTTGTGGCCTCTCATTATTACTCGTAGCGATGATAACCGGGTTTTAACGGTTGGTCTGGGACAAATCTTGAGAAGCGAGTCTGGGGCGCAATACGGTTTGATTGGGGCAGGCACATTGATTGTAGTCGCCCCCTTACTGCTACTTTTTATTATATTCCAGCGACAGTTTATCAATAGCTTCCTGCGTAGCGGGATGAAATAGTTTATAATCCTGAACATGGGTAAAGACAAAACCAGCATGTATATAGGCACATGTCTGCTTTCAATTGAGATTCCTGACGGTGAATCGCTTAAAGATAAGCGTCATGTGGTCAAATCTATAATCGAACGCGCCAAGCGCGAGTTGCACCTGAGCGTGGCGGAGGTAGGCGGTTTGGATGAATGGGATTACGCCGAAATCGGTCTGGCATATGTCAGCAATAGCGCTAAACACGCCGATGAGGTTATCGCCAAAGCGGTCAACTGGATTGAGACAAATCTAAAAGATGGTATTCTGGGCAACTACAAGACCGAAATTGTTAGGATGTTTTAGTAGTTATGTCAATTCAGAAATCCCTCACCCTGTGCCTAACCCTCTTAATAATGGGACTACTGTTTTCGGCTTGCAGCAGCGCTCCAGATGACACAACTATTACGCCAACTTTAACACCTCGCCCTATTTTTGTGCTGAACACGCCTACGCCCACAGCGCAGGTTACACCACTAATTACACCTACTTCCATCCCTACGCCCACCACAAACCCTCGTATCCGCCCTACTGCCACTCCTACCCTTAACCCGCGTGTGACTCCAAGCCCATCGCCAAATCCTTCCGCCACGCCGATTGTATTGACCCCTGCTCCTAGCATAACTCCCAGACCGTCACGGGTTATTGGCGGTGATCTCGTTTCGGCACGTGACCGTGACCCTGCCAGTTTGCACCCTTACGGCTTGAACGAAGCGGTTAGCAAGGAATATCGCGCGATGCTCTACGATGCAAAATTGCTAAAGCGTAATTCCCAAACCCTCGATTGGGAATCTTACGCCGCCAGCGCCTTCAAATATGATGATAAGGCGTTAACCGTTTCTTTTATGCTACGCCGCAACATGCTCTGGAGTGACGGCGTACCTATCACCACCGATGATTTTATCTGGACTTATCAGTTTATTACCGACCCAGACAGAGGCTGGCTCGACTTGCCGCTTTACGCCGGAAAAATCGAGAGCTATTTCGCGCCGGACAAATATACCTTGCAAGTAAAATTGCGCGACCGTTACTCAAACCCGTTGGAAATTGCTAATCTAGTAGAGCCGCTCCCTAAACATCGCTGGGATGGGCAAAGCTGGGCAGAACCGGAGATAAACCGCGAGATTAATAGACCAACGGCAGTGAGTGGTCCATGGAAACTGAAGGAATGGCGCAAGGGCGACCGTATTATATTTGCAAGAAATGAGCTTAGCGCCTGTTCGCCCGTGCCAAACCTCAACAGCCTGACTTTTTTACGTGCCGACTCCAAAAACGCGCTCGAATTGTTGCGGAATGGCGACATTGATTTTTATACGCCTCCCAATCTCACCGATTTTGAAACGGTCAAGCAAATGGCTAAGATTGTACCCTATAGCTGGAATCCGGCGGCACCCACATGGCAATATCTAGGGTTTAATTTCAGAAATCCGCTCTGGCAAAACCTGAATGTGCGTAAAGCCTTGAGTAGCGCCGTTAGCCGCGCTGACATCGTGAAGGACATTGCCGGTAATCTGGCTGTGCCTCTTTATAGCGATATTGCGCCCGGTAATCCTGCCTATACCGATAATGTAGAAAAACCTGTTTATAGCCTCGAAACTGCCCAATCGTTGTTACTAGCAGCTGGCTATCGCCTTAACGGATACAGGTTAAGCGACCTTAGCGGCAAAGACTTGCCGGAAATCAACCTGATTTATAACAATGAAAGCGAGTTTCGGGCGCGGCTTGCCACTTATATGGCGAATCAGTTTGAGAAGTTGGGTTTCAAGGTAAAGTTAAGCCCACTTGAATATCAGACCTTTCTAAACACTCTGCAAGACCCGAAAGCAGATTTCGACCTGTACCTTTCAGCTTGGAAATCCACCACGCTTAACTCAGAGCAATTCGGGACAATTTGGAGCAACCTGCCGGGAGGCTACCGTAATCAGCAATTACTTGCTCTTTACGATAAGGCTAATAGTGTAGCGGATAAAACCTTGCGAACGGAATTGCTCAATCAGATTCAGCAATTGGAAGCAAAAGAGTTGCCTTATCTGTATCTTTATGCCAAGCAGGAGTATGCGGGCGTTGCAGCCTTTGTGGGGGGTGTAACCGAAAGCCCGCTGGGTATTGCTGCCAACCGCTACGCCGACTGGTATATCAGGTAACGTTGATTTTAGGGTTTGGGTTCGTAGGTGTACCAAATGTCGCGGAATTTTAAATAGTAATTCTGACGAATCACATCCGCCAATTCCTTTGACCAAACATCGGTGCGAAAACTGGACGAAAAGAAATCATCTTTTGCGAGGATTAATCCAAATTCTTTATTTTTTACCCGCTGTAGCAAACGTGATTCATCATACAGATTTTGCTTTGTTAGAGCAGAGAGGGTAAATAAGTCGTTATAGGTGGTAGGCTTTCCGGTTGCCACAAAAAAGCCCGCTTCGCTGGTTAAAATATAGGGATTAGGATTAGTGGAAGCATTATTGATAACGCGACCAAGCGCATTAATTTCATCAGGGCGATAGCGTAACTCGATTTCATAACGCTGAGAAGGAATAGAGAACACCGCCAACTGCCATATAAGCAGACCAATTACAGGCAAAGCCAGCCAACGCATCGCCGTCTTTAGTAGAGGTGCAAAGCCAAACGGCGCTACTAACAAACGCGCCAGCAAAAACCCTGCACCCACCGCCAAAGCAGCATCAGCCGGTAAAAAATGGTTGTGGTCTGCACCCGAAACGCCCATTCCCAACAATAAGGGCATTGAAAAAAGCAAATACCAGCCAACCAGCGGGATATTTCGGGCAGAATGTAGCAATTTAGCAAACTGGCGACCTTTTTGATTGCGCCAGTCCATTATCAAACCGCCAAGCGCAAACACAAAAAAACATAGCGCAATAATCAATAAAGCGGCAGTTTCGCTCGTAAATAAATCAAGGTAGGTTTTAAAATTATCAAACTTCCATGGCAAATTGTGGTATTCAAAAAGGCGGCGATACAATTGCAGCCCAGTCGCTAAATTTAACACGATAAAAGGAATACCCAACGCGGCCACAAAGCCTGCTATCCAGATAAAAATCAAGCGGCGTTTATGCCAATTACACAATATTATGTAAACTAAACTGGCGATGGGTGCAGCCAAAGCGGTTTGTTTGGTATAAAACGCCAGAGTGAGCGGGAGTATTGCAGCGAACGCGCCCCAGCCGCTAGGCTTCCATGCCACCAATGCTAGAGCCAATATCCCAAACGCGGTCATCAGCATATCGGCGCGAACCCTAACAGCCCAAATAGCTACGGCAGGCAAACTTAGAAAGACTAAACCGCCCACTGTACCGCCTATTGCTCCGGCAAGATAGCCTAGTTTGCCCGAAATGCGATTTTCGGCAACCACCAATAGCACAATGCCTACCGCAACCAGCAGGGCAGAAAGCAAAGATACGAACCGTCCGGTAGCAAAACCCGTAGAATAATTAGTACCGGATGCCCATAACCAATTGACTAAATAGTAATAAAGCGGCGGATATGGTGCGCTGATAAACTGGTCACCGCTTAGAGGAATATAGATTGAGCCACCGCCCCGAATAAGCGAGACCTCATTAAGTATCAACCCTTCTGAGCCAGTTTGAAAATATTGGAAATTCAACCAGCGTTGTACTTGTTGGCTAAAAAAATCCAGACGAGGAAGCAACGCGATTACAAAGGCAACAAGGCTCAGCAGAATTAAAACCAGAGGTAGAAGCGCAAAACGGCTGCCCATATAAAATAGCAACCGCCTTGAAAAAGAATTTAAATCAGTATTCTGTGCGTTTTTCAGCAAGTGATTAGTAATTTGTTCCAGATATTTGATTAGAAATACTTACTTTTGCTTTACTGCTTTTGCCTCAGTAAGTTTCTCTGCCAATGCCCGCGGGGTGGTCAAACGATTCCATTCAGCCCAATCTCTTTTGGATGAATAATCAAATTGCCCGATGCTGACCTGCCCATCAAATGTTACCAGTTTGGCACGAAACTGATAAGAACCATATTTCCAGACTACATTTCGAGTAGCAACATTCTTTTCTTCATCCACCAAACTTTCGTCTAATACAACTTCATCGCAAAAACGACGAAGGGCATTATTCAATAATTTAGCCTGGGTATCTTCACTAGGTTCAGATTCTATATAATCCAACGAAAAAGCTAATATATCAGACATTTGATAATTCTCCATGAAAGTAATCACCTCTATAATTATACTTGCTACCTATTGACATTACAAGTTAAATATCTGAATTTGCGTACAGTGTGCAACTACCGCCCTAAACACCCGTAGCAAGCTTAAACTCATTAACTGAATTTTAGATAGCAGCATTTCCTATGCATAAAAATATTTTAGCATGCCTACATAACAAACTAGATTACAAAATCAACATACCGATGCTTTCCGTCTAATCTAAATCATACCGCAACAAAATAGGCTTGACTTTCTCTTATTTTAGGATTACTGTGTATCTTGTGGACATGTTTGCCTTTCCCCACAATATTGTAATTGAGAAACGAAGGGTTTGGAGTTTTTAAGTCAAAAGAAGGAAACCGCTATGAGTACGAGTCAAAATTACGTAGATGTAGCTTTCCTGCGCTATCGTACCGGTCACAAGGAAACCAACGCTTTTCTGGCAGTACCAAACTTTCCCGGTCCCTTGCCCGGCATAATAATCGCGCATGATATCTTTGGTCTTGATGACCACATTAAGGATGTAGCAATCCGTTTTGCCAAGCTTGGATATTCGGTATTGGTTCCCGATTTCTATTCAAACAAAAGCGGTATGGGGGCTAGAGGTCACAATGGTCCCGGTCCTACTACCACCTATGAGCAGCGTCGTGATATTCGTAGAAAGACTGCCGATTTAATTGCGGTCAGTGATATAACACGAGGTTTTGAATATTTCACTAGAGAAGGCTATGCCGATGCAAGCCGTATAGCAATTGTTGGCTTTGGCTTTGGCGGCACTATAGCGACTCTGGCAGCAGGACAAACTTCAAACTTCGCAGCAGCAGTTAACTTCTACGGAGATTTGATTTACCCTAAATATTTGATTAGCCGAGTAAAGCCAGAATCTCCAATTAATTATGTGCCTTTCATCCAAGCTCCTTACCTAGCATTCTACGGAGCGCCGGAAGAAGACATTTCACTTCAGGACGTGCGTGCATTGGAAAATGAGCTTCGCTCACGTAACAAAATTTACCAGTTAAAGAGCTACCCTCGCGTCCCCAACGGCTTTTTCAATGACAATCGCCCAACTGTTTATAATGAGGCTGCTGCTAAAGAAGCTTTCGAAATTACAACCACCTTCTTGAGTCGTAATCTGAAAAGCGTCAGCGCAGTATTGCCAAAAGTCAGGGTAACATCTGGATCCCGTATTTAGGATAACGTAAAGGCTCAATCTTTGGTAAAGGCACACCAGCATAAAGGTGTGCTTTTTAATTTTTATATACTCCCGGAAAAATAAAATAAAAAGGGAAGAAAAGGCATAACCTCTCTTCCCTGAAAATTCTATAACACCGGTGTAAAGCGGAGAAATTACCGCTTGGTGTACTGAGGTGCTTTGCGGGCGCGTTTGAGACCCGGCTTCTTGCGCTCCTTCATACGAGGGTCGCGAGTCAGGTAACCGCTCTTCTTGAGGGTTGGGCGCAGCGTATCATCAGCCTGTAGCAAAGCGCGGGCGATGCCGTGCCGTACCGCTCCGGCTTGACCACTTACACCACCACCGACAACCTTGACCGAAACATTATAGCGACCTAAGTTGTTGGTAGCCCGCAAGGGCTGGGTAATAACAATCTCAAAAAGTTGCCTAGCACCGAAATGCTCCACAATAGTTTTATTATTTACCGTAATCTGACCGGTGCCGGGATAAAGACGCACACGCGCCACGGCAGTTTTGCGTCGCCCGGTTCCGTAGAAATAGTTCTTATTCAGCGTAGCCATCTTTCTCCTTAACCAAAGCTACGAGCAAAAGCTCGATTAGCTTTCCTTCAGATATTTAAACTCATATTCTTTAGGCTGCTGTGCAGAGTGCGGATGTTCTGACCCAGCATAAATCTTCAACTTCTTAATCATAGCCCGCCCAAGCTTACTATGGGGTATCATCCCCTTTATCGCATCAAACAGCGGCCAAGTTGGGTGCCTATTCATACGGTCACTGAGATTTTCCTGCCGAAAACCACCAGGCCACATGGTATGATGATAATAAATTTTATCATTCAGTTTATTACCTGAAACCACAATTTCTGCGGCATTTATTACCACTACAAAGTCACCAGTATCCATATGGGGAGAGTACATAGCTTTATGCTTGCCACGTAACAAGGCAGAAACCTCGGTGGCGACTCTACCCAGGGTTTGCCCTTTGGCATCAATTATATGCCATTCGCGCTTGATATCAGCTGCTTTGGGCGAGTATGTCTTAGCCATTCCTGAATAACTCCTGATTTTAAAACCTCGGTTAATATTTTACCGATACAAGATACAATCCGCACGGTGGGGCGGTAGGCCCTGCCCGACGGCGATCACATGCCGCAAAGATTTCTTCAAACTCGTGCAGGCTTATTTTTCCTGCACCGACTTCCAGCAATGTTCCAACAATATTCCGTACCATATGCGGCAGAAATGCGTTAGCGGCAACCCAGAACTCGATTAGGCTACCTTTCCCTCTACGCCACTCAAGCCGGCGTAACTCACGTATCGTACTCGGTTTACCTTCGCTCTCGATGTCTGGGACACCTATACCTGCTCCGGCAAAACTGGCAAAATCATGACTACCTACCAGAATTTTGCCCGCTTCCACCATACTGTTCACATCGAGCGGGGTCTTAACCCAGTGAACATACCTTCGGCTTATGGGAGAGCGGCTTCTCCGATTTAGTATTTCATAGCGGTATTCGCGCTCTGTGGCACTGAAACGGGCGTGGAATTCCTCGCCCACTTCTTCCACTATAACAACCGCCAAATCGGCGGACAGAAGAGCGTTTAAACCTCTCCAGAAAGTTTCGGTCGAGTGGTTACTATTCGTTTTAAAATTAGCAACCTGACCTTCCGCATGAACACCCGAATCAGTTCTTCCTGCCAATTGTACCCGGCAATACACCCCAGATGATAATCCGGTTAATTCTGCAATTGCCCTTTCAAGCTCACCCTGTACAGTACGCCCGTTAGCTTGTAACTGGCTACCTGCAAAGTTTGTACCGTCATATTCCAAAACAAGCTTGATATTACGCACAAACCCGCCCTACCGAACAGTTATTGATTAAGCTGGTACGAACTCTATAATCACCATCTCCGCATTATCACCCAAGCGAGTACCCAATTTAATAATACGGGTATAACCACCTTTGCGATCGGTATAGCGCGGACCGATAACTGTAAAGAGCTTATTTACCGCCGCAGAATTGGACAATTTACTGGTTACAATACGGCGACTGGGGATATTATCCTCAACGGAGATTCTAACCAGATGTTCAATCATAGGCTGGATTTCTTTAGCTTTAGCCTCAGTAGTCCGAATGCGTTCGTGAGCAATAACTGATATCAGCAAATTGCGGAACATTGAGAGGCGCTGCCCTGTAGGTCGGTCAAATTTGCGACCGGCTACTCCGTGTCTCATGATCTAAATCCTCGCGATTATATCTTTTCTAACTATTCGTCGTCCAACCCACTGTTGCCGCCGTAGAAACCATCGTCACCGTCACCGGATGTAAGCGAGCCATCCTCATCGGAGTCCTCATACAAGCCTGTGCCAGCAAAAGGCCCAATTGGAGTGGCAGTGCTCATAAAGCCATGCCTAATCAATTGTTCTCGCAACTCATCGTAAGATTTCCGCCCGAAATTGCGAACACTCAATAGGTCTTTTTCATCCATTGCCAGAATTTGACCAACTTTAGTAATATTGCTGCGCTTTAAGCAGTTATAAGTACGCACTGACAAATTCAGGTCTTCGATCGGCGTTTCATAAAGTTTAGGTTCGATAGTTCCAACGCCCGGCAACTGTTCCCGTTCCGGTTCAGTGGTGCGGTTAAAGTTGGCTATAATTTCACTATGCTGCCTCAGAATAGTAGCAGCTTGGCTAAGAGCTTCGCCCGGTTCAATCGAACCATCGGTCCAGACCTCCAGCAACAATCGGTCATAATCAGTCATCTGACCAACGCGGGTATGTTCAACCACATAATTTACGCGCGGTATAGGCGTGAAAATTGCATCCACCGGGATTACACCGATAGGCATATTGTCACGGTTTTCCGCAGGTATATAACCCACGCCTCTCTCAACCGTCAATTCCATATCCAAACGGGCATCAGCGCTATCTAGCGTAGCAATCGGTTGATCACTATTAATGATTTCAACCAACTGACCCGGCGCTTCAATATCGCCAGCACAAGCTACCCGTTCGCCCCGCAAGGACAGATTCATGCGTACCGGACGTTCACTATAGCTGCGCAAACGGATTCGCTTGGCATTCAAGATAATCTCTGTCACATCTTCCTTTATATTAGGAAGGGATGTAAACTCGTGAGACACACCATCTATCTTGATTGAAGTAATCGCCGCGCCAGGAATAGATGATAGCAGGATGCGACGCAAGGCGTTACCCAAGGTTGTACCGTATCCGGGCTCCAGCGGTTCAATTTTAAACCTGCCGTAATTCTCCGCAGTAGCCACATTCTCGACCTTCAACGCTACATCGAACAAGGTCTCCAGCCTCCTCTTCCTTAGTTGGGGAACCGGGTTAAATAATATCCAATCCGGTTGCCGACAATTGACTACTAGCGGCTATAATATTCGACTATAAGGTTAGTCTCAAGTAGCGAATCAATTTCGGCATGCTCAGGCAACCGCACTACTCGACCAGTTAAACCCTTAGCGTCAAGAGTAAGCCAAGACGGAGCATCATGCTTTCCAATGCTATCCGCCACAACCTTGAAATAGGTCTTTTCCTTGCTTCTTTCGACAAGGGTAACCGTATCACCGATTTTGGCTATATAGGAAGGTATGTCAGTTTTGTGTCCGTTTATAGCAAAATGACCGTGTCTGACCAACTGTCGCGCCTGCTTACGGGAATCGGCAAACCCCATCCGGTAAATCAGGTTATCCATTCGCAATTCCAAAATCTGGAGCAACCGCTCACCGGTAGCACCGGTTTGTCGCCGCGCTTCATCATAATGTTTGCGAAATTGCTTTTCCAGCACTCCGTAAATGCGACGTGCTTTTTGTTTCTCACGCAACTGCGTACCATAATCGCTGAGTTTGCGCTGGCGTTTTGCGCCGTGTACACCGGGTGTTTCCTGTCGGCTCTCAAAGGCGCATTTGGAAGTCATGCAACGTTCCCCTTTGAGCATTAACTTTACACCTTCGCGCCGACAGAGCCTGCAGACCGGACCAGTATATCTAGCCATTATTCCTCACTAATTTATATTCGTTAGACGCTTCAGATCAATCTTTTATACACGCCGGCGCTTGGGCGGACGACAACCGTTGTGTGGGATCGGGGTAACATCAGTAATAGATACCACCGAAATACCACTCGCCTGCAAGGAGCGGATTGCGGCTTCACGCCCGGAGCCCGGACCTTTCACAAATACCTCTACCTGACGCAAGCCATGATCCATTGCCCGGCGTGCAGCACCTTCCGCGGCTACCTGTGCAGCATAAGGGGTGCTTTTCCGAGAACCCTTAAAATCGCTTGCGCCTGCACTACCCCAAGCTAATACATTACCCTTGGGATCGGTCAAAGTAACAATTGTATTGTTAAAAGTAGATTGAATATGCGCCTGCCCCTTCGGAATATTCTTCCGCTCCCGACGTTTTACTTTGGCAACGCGCTTTTTACCGCCACTTTTCTCAGCCATCCTTGCTCCTTTAGCTCAGCCTACCAGTGGGAAAGCCCACCTGGCAATTAAAACTAGATTACTTCGTTGCTTTCTTTTTACCGGCAACGGTACGGCGAGGCCCACCACGGCGAGTACGTGCGTTAGTACGGGTACGCTGCCCGCGAACCGGTAACCCGGCGCGGTGGCGTTTGCCACGATAGCAACCAATCTCTACCAGGCGTTTAATATTCAGGTTTACTTCTCGACGCAAGTCACCTTCTACGCGGTACTCACGATCGATTATTTCACGCAACCGATGAACTTCATCATCAGTAAGTGTATGAACCCTGGTATCGGGGCTTATATTAGCCGTTTCAAGAATTTTCTGACTCGTTTTTAGCCCTATACCGAAAATATAGGTGAGACCTATTTCAACTCTTTTATCGCGGGGTAAATCAACCCCGGCAATTCTCGCCATGCGGTCTATCCTCCAAAAATCTTACTAGCCTTGACGCTGTTTATGTTTAGGAGTAGAACAAATTACCATTACCACTCCCTTACGCCGGATTATTTTGCATTTTTCGCAGCGCGGCTTCACCGATGCACGTACCTTCATCGCTAAATCCCCTCAATTTACACGATTATAACACTCTAAATTTAAAGTGCTTTATATCGTTTTAGTTTTTCCCTGTTTATACAGACAATTGCAAATTGTACCACAACCTATGTAGATTTGGCAAACTTCCAAAAGGCATTTCAATATTATTATCATAGCTGGGTTGCCATTTACCCTGCTATTTTTTTACTTGCGACGATAAGTGATTTGCTTTCTTATAAGTCATAAGGCGATAGCTTTACCAGAACGCGATCACCGGGCAAGATACGGATGAAGTTTAATCAGATTTTTCCGTTCACCCTACCAGCACTTTGTGACCTTCTTCCCGTTCTACTTGGAACATAGCGTTGGGTAAAAGGCTTCAATCACTTTTCCTGCTACCTCGATTAAATTTGCTCGCCTGTTTTATGTATTTCTACTTTTACAGGTAAGAATAGCGGTCCCATCTACTCACTTTGCAGAGAAACCGCCAACTAGAAAATGTCCTTATTTAACAGATGCCTGCCGCTTGCAATGAGTCATTACGCCAACAACGACTCAGTAACTCCCCCCGGCTGTTCCACTTTCTTAAGAGCACTTATCAGGTCTCGATTGACTTCTTCCACTTCGCGTTGCCCGTCTATTTCAATGAGCAAATCACGTTTTTGGTAATAATCTATCAATGGCAATGTCTGGTTAAAATAAACCTGCAAGCGTCGCTCGGCGGTTGCGCGAGTATCATCTTCTCTCTGGTACAAATCGCCACCGCAACTGTCGCATACCCCTTTTACGCGAGGTGCGCTGTACACTTCGTGATAAGGAGTTTGACATGACCTGCAAATCCAGCGACCACTAAGGCGGCTTAACAGTTCTTCGTTTTCCACCCTTATGTATAATACTGCGGTTACGCCCTGTCTAAATCCATTTTGCAATGCCACATTTAACGCATCGGCTTGCGGAATTGTACGCGGAAACCCATCCAACATTGCTCCATGAGTACAACTAGGCGTTGACAGGTGCTCTACTATCATATTGATAACAGTTTCATCCGGCACCAACTCGCCACGATCCATAAAACCTTTGGCTTGCAAGCCTAAATCTGTACCACGTTTGATGTTATCTCTTAACAAATCGCCACTGGATACATGAGCTATATCCAATCGTTCCGATAACAATTTGGCTTGAGTGCCTTTTCCTGCCCCAGGTGCTCCAAGTAAAATTATATACATCGCGGCTCCTTCCCTAAACTTCCATCTTCGCAAGTTGCCTAACCCAAATATGCGCACTTTGTGAAATGCTACACTATTATAACATAGGCTTAAGAAGGACAACAACTGAAAAGTAGAGCAGAACGTATCAATTTTGTATATGGTTTGTATAGCCCTACTTTATCAGGTTTATATCAGAGCTACCCTTTTTTAACGGAGTATGCCCTGATATTCGCGCATGGTCAACTGGGCTTCAAGCTGTTTCATGGTATCCACAGCTACACCAACCACAATCAAAAGCGATGTACTGCTCAAAAATGTATTGACTTGAGACTGGACTATAGCACCCAGCAAGAAGGGTAACACCGCAATCGTGCCTAGAAACAAAGCTCCCAGCAAGGTTATACGGTTCAAAACCTTCATTAAAAAGTCATTGGTTGGTTTGCCCGGTCGGTATCCCGGTATAAAGCCACCTCTATCCCGGAGACTTTCCGTAATATTTTGTTGATTAAAGAGTACGAGTGTATAGAAATAAGTAAAACCTACCACCATTCCAAAATACACTACTTGATACAAAATACTGCTAGGACCAAAATTCACAACTACCCAGTTTGCAGCTTGGCTTATCACATCATCGGGCTGGTTGGGGCGAACAAAGAATCCTGCCACCGTAGTTGGAAATATGATAATACTGCTGGCAAATATTAGCGGAATCATACCAGCTGAGTTAACTTTTAAGGGTATATATGTGCTTTGACCACCATAAACCCGGTTGCCCTGCGTTTGACGCGGGAACTTGACCGGGATTTTGCGTTGCCCTTCTTGCACCAACACAATTCCTACAATCGAGAGTAAGGCAACAACTGCGATAATCAAGATTGAGATGATGTTTTGAGCAACCCCCGTTTGGCTAGTACGCACCAAGGTTGAAGGCAGGTTCGAGACGATACCTCCAAATATAAGCACTGAGACACCCTGACCAATACCAAATTCGGTTATTAACTCACCCATCCAGACCAATATCATCGTTCCGGCTGTCATAGAAACAACTACGGTAACGGTTAGCCCGAAGTCAGCACTTGCGCCGAATAATGAGAGCTTTTGAGCATCAGTTCCGGTAATTACATTCTGGCTCTTAAGTAATACTATTTGACCGTAAGCGGTAACTGCCGCAATCGGTACAGTTATGATATGTTGCCAGCGATTAATTACAGCGCGACCTCGCTCACCCTCTTTTGAAAGGTTTTCCAGTGCCGGTATAATCGGCTGTAACAACTGCATAATAATTGTAGCAGTAATATAGGGATATACCCCAGTTGCCACAATCGAGAAGTTACTGAGACTTCCTCCCGAAAATATATTCAAAAAGCCCAGCACACTACCGATACCTTGGCTACTACCAGCAGGCGCATCAACGCCACTTATCAGGTTGGTAAGCCTAGATTTAATCTCACTTGAAATACCGGGCAACGGAACGTGGGCGATAACTCTAAAGATTACCAGAATACCCAGCGTAAAAAATATGCGTCGCCGCAGGTCAGGTATTCCAAATGCTTTGATAACAGCTTTTAGCATTGTTGGTGATTTTCCTCCGCAGGATTTAGGTTTAGCATCAGGTTGCAGGGTTTAGTCTGCTATAGGCAACTTTGCTATTATACAAGATTTTGTCCAATAGCGATTTTATATCCTTTAACCTGACGCTTTATAACCTAATCGGCGTCTTCCTCACCGCTCTCAGCGGGAGTCAATTCCTCATAGTTGCCACCGGCAGCCGTTATCTTCTGCTTTGCGCTTTCGCTTAGGCGATGAACTCTTACCGTCAGAGCTTTGCTAATCTCGCCCCTACCCAACACCTTTACCGGTTTGTTGGTACGTATAAAGCGACGTGCTATCAAAGTCTCAACTGTAACCTCGCCACCTTCCCAATCTTCCAATTGCGAAAGGTTTACCACTTCATATTCAACCCGATTTGGATTGTTGAATCCGGTACCACGTTTGTAACCGGTACGCTTAAAGGTGTTAACCTTTGAAGGTGCGCCTTCAAACCAGACCGGTACTTTGTGATGTCCAGTACGAGCTTTTTGACCTTTCTGACCGAAGCCGCTGGTCTTTACCAAACCCGAACCGTGACCACGACCTACGCGCTTGGGAGCCGAGGTGCTACCAGGAGCCGGTTTTAAGTCATGCTGTTGCATTAATTTATACTCCTTAACCTACTCTTCGACCTTCACCCAATGGCGCACGTACTTAATCATACCTCGCACCGCCGGGTTATCCGGCAGCGTGTTGGACTGGCGCAAGTGGTGTAAACCCAACGAAGCAATAGTTTGCTTGTGGTCAGCGCGCGAACGAATAGTGCTTCTTACCAATGTAAAGGTAACAGTCTTACCCGTAGTTTCCGCTTGATTGTTCACTTTATTATCAGCCATCGCTTACCTATTTCTTACAACTTATCTCAAGTGTAATTTCCGATTTATAAGGGGCAACATTCAAAATGTTTACCCCTCAAAACGGATTTCCTGTTAATTAGCGGAAGACTCGCCGCCACTCGCTTCAGTTTTTGGAGCTTCAGACTCAGGTCTCACTCCATTATCACTTCTGGGAGTGCCTCTACCAGCAGGGCGGTTTCCCCCACCCCTGCGGTCATCACGACGCTGACCGCCAGCGCCACCGGGTTTGCCACGACCACCGCCATCCCGGTCTTTTCTGTCACGGCGAGGACCACGATCGCTACCGCTGGAGACAGGCACAAGGATACCGAACTTGCGCTCAGGTACTGCCACCTTCTCATCGGTAGGACCAAGACCGAAGGTGCGGAACGGTTTGCTACGCTTGATTTCTTCGTCATTACGCACTTTCAATTGAGAAAGCGCTAACAAAGTAGCACGCACGGTGTTAACCGGGTTGTTGTTACCCAGCGACTTTGAGAGAATATCCTTGATACCTGCGGCTTCAAGAACAGCACGTACCCCACCACCCGCGATTACGCCGGTACCCGGAGAAGCTGGTCGCAGCATTACTTTGCTAGCGCCGAACTTCACGGTAATTTCGTGTGGTATGGTGGTACCCTCAAGAGGCACTCTGATCAGGTTCTTCTTAGCATCTTCAGCGCCTTTGCGAATGCTATCCGGCACTTCACCGGCTTTACCGATACCCGCGCCTACATAACCCTGACCATCGCCAACCACTACCATAGAGCTAAAGCTGAAGCGGCGACCACCTTTTACCACTTTAGCTACGCGGTTGATTTGGACCACGCGCTCTTCCAAATTCAATTTGCTTGCATCAATTCTTGCCATCTGAATTCGCGCTCCTTAAAAGTCCAAACCGGCTTCGCGGGCGGCGTCAGCCAGTGCCTTAATACGCCCGTGATAAAGATAACCGCCACGGTCAAAGACCACTTTGGTAATGCCTTTCTCTTTGGCGCGCTCTGCTACAATCTTTCCAACCAGTTTCGCCTCATCAGTCTTGTTGATACCGTCCTTAAATTCAGGGCGGGCCTCCTTATCCATCGTACTCGCTGAGACAAGGGTATGACCGATAGAATCATCGATCACCTGCGCGTAGATGTGGTTGGCGCTACGGAAGACGTTGAGGCGCGGTCTTTCGGGTGTGCCACTTATCTTGCTGCGCACCCGAATCTGCCGCCGCTGTCGCGGACTCAAATCTCGTCTAATTCTGCGCATAGTCTTTTACAAGCTCCCTATATTAGGTCAGAGTATCAATACCCTGCACCTGTAGTCTTATTTCTTGCCAGCTTTACCGGCTTTACCAGCCTTGCGGCGAATTACTTCACCGGCTAAGCGAATGCCTTTGCCCTTGTAGGGTTCCGGCGGACGCAACGCCCTGATACGAGCGGCTTGTGCGCCTACAATTTCTTTATCTATGCCCTGCACCGAGACTTTAGTAGTACCCTCTACTACATATGTAATACCATCGGGGGGCTGTAACTTAGTAGCATGACTAAAGCCTAGTAATAGCACCAAGTCATTGCCATCTTTGACAGCACGGTAACCTACGCCAGCGATTTCTAAGTCACGACGGTAGCCAGCACTCACTCCGACAACCATGTTGTCAAGCAAGGTACGGGTCAAACCATGCATAGCGCGACTTCTGTTGCTATCATCCGGACGTTTTACCTCGATGGTGGCATCGTTTCGCTCAAAGATAATCGAGGGTTCTAGCTGGCGCGATAATTCGCCTTTAGGTCCCTTGACATGAACGAGGTTGCCTTCCTCAATATTTACCTCTACGCCCTTGGGAAGGGTTATCGGCTTGCGTCCAATACGCGACACTTTTCCGTCCTCCTATTTAACTACCAGACGTACGCCAGCACTTCGCCGCCTACTCCAGCACGCCATGCTTGCCGCCCGGTCATTACACCTTGCGGAGTACTAACTATAGCAATGCCATAGCCATTCATTACTTTTGGAATTTCGCTACGCTTGGCGTATATGCGCAAACCGGGACGGCTGACGCGCTTTATGCCGGTAATAACTGCTCGTTTAGAGCCACCACTGGCACTGCCGACGTATTTTAATTGTATTTTCAGCAACTTCATTGCTTCAGTCTGCTCTTCGGAAAAATTCAGGACATAGCCTTCATCCTGCAGAATCTTTGCAATAGATACCTTCAGCTTGCTGCTCGGCATTATTACTTCCGAGTGGCGAGCCGAGGATGCGTTCCTGATTCGGGTCAACATGTCCGCAATCGGATCGGTTACGTTCATCTATAAACTCCCCTTAAAAGCCTTCTCTCAGCGGGACTTTCTGCCCAACACTGTTATCTCGAGGCGGTCTTTGCTCTTACGCTACCAGCTTGATTTCTTGACACCGGGTAAAACGCCTTTCAGAGCGTTTTCGCGGAAGCAAATGCGGCACATCCCGAATTTTCGCATATAGGCGCGGGAACGTCCGCAAATCTTGCAGCGATTATAACCCTGGACCTTGAACTTCGGCTTGCGTTGAGACTTAACAACCATTGATTCTTTTGCCATCTTGTCCGGTTTCCTTCTGCTTATGATCTGCGGAACGGCATACCCAGAAGCCCAAGCAGCTTCTGACCTTCTTCGTCGTTCTTGGCAGAGGTAACTATCGTCACCTCCATACCGCGCAGTTTATCAACTTTATCGTAATCAATCTCCGGGAAGATGATTTGTTCCTTCAAACCCAGAGTATAATTTCCGTGTCCATCAAATGACTTGGTAGGTACTCCAGTAAAGTCACGGACACGAGCAAGCGCTATGTTCATAAGGCGATCGAGGAATTCGTACATTCGATCCCCACGTAATGTAACGCTTACGCCTATAGGCATTCCTTCTCTTAACTTGAAGGCAGCAATGCTTTTCTTGGCGCGGTTCACAATTGGTTTCTGCCCAACTATCGCGGTAAGGTCACTTACTGCGGCATCCAACGCTTTAGCATTGGCAATGGCTTCACCCAAACCCATGTTGATTATTACTTTGTTAACTCTAGGAACCTGCATTGCATTCTGGAAGTTAAATTCCTTCATCAATGCCGGTATAACTTCTGCTAGGTATTTAGTTTTGAGATTAGGTACTTGCGCTGCATGACCTATTGCTTTCTCTACTGTAACACCTTTTGGGGCGCCTTTGGAAGATGCCGACTGGGATTGTTGCTGTTGCGGCTTTCCTCCCTTTGACGGTTGCTTACCCCCTGCTTTGCCTTTATCTGCCACTTAACTGTACGCTCCTTCCCGCTCCAAACCTATTCGGGTAACCTTGGCGGCCCCCGTTGACCTGCCACCTTACCCGTACCGGGCAGTGAAGGGCAGCGGTCTTTGTGCGGGCTAATAATTGTTCCAGTTTAATTTTTAAGTTAGTTCCCCGCTTACTCAGCGGTATGTCTGACCCAACCGGTTGAATCCGGGATAGTTGCTCCGCAATCAGGGTTTTTGCAGAAACGAACTTTCTCGTTATTTTCTTCACGGAAGCCTATTCGCACTGCCTCATTGCAACTCGGGCAAACCAGCATTACATTGCTAACTTGCAGAGGTGCTTCTACTTCCACAATACCAGTTTGACGTATCTGGGAGCGGGCTTTGATATGGCGTTTTACTATATTAACGCCTTCCACGATTACCTTATTACTTTCAGGCAATACGCGTTTTACCTTGCCTCGTTTCTGTTTATATTTCCCGGTGATTACCTGTACCGTATCACCCTTCCGCACTTTTGCCATTTCCGTTACTCCGTTTATCCCTAGATACGCTTTATAATACTTCTGGCGCTAGGGAGACTATTCGCATAAATTGTTTCTCGCGCAACTCACGCGCGACAGGCCCGAATATACGAGTGCCAGTCGGGTTATTGGTAGCAGGGTTTATAAGCACCGCTGCATTGTCATCGAAGCGGATATAGCTGCCATCTGGACGGCGGTATTCTTTTCTAGTGCGAACCACTACAGCAGTTACCACCTGACCCTTTTTGACCTGACCACCGGGCGAAGCCGATTTTATGGCGCAAACTATAATGTCGCCTATACCCGCATAGCGACGGCTGCTGCCACCCATCACCCGGATGCACATAACTTCTTTTGCTCCGGTGTTGTCGGCGACCTTGAGACGAGTAGTAGGCTGTATCACAGGGCAACTCCTCTTTCGATTATCTCTACCAGCGTGAAGCGTTTTTCCTTGCTGATAGGTCGGCACTCTTCAATTCGTACCACATCGCCCAACTTTGCAGTGTTTTCTTCGTCATGCGCCTTAAATTTGGTATGACGACGAATAGCCTTCTTATACAACTTATGTTTCTTAAGATATTCAACTTCTACCACGATGGTTTTATCCATCTTGGTACTCACTACCTTGCCGACCTTAACGGTACGCACTTTTTTCGGCTCGGTAGCGGCAGAAGCTGTCTCTTTAATTTGTTCCAGATTTTCAGCCATCATTTCGTTCCTTAAAATTCAACTACCAGCCTGTTATTGCGCCACCAGATTATGCAACTCGCGCTCCCGCTGAATTGTCTTGATGCGGGCGATTTTTTTCTTAACCTGACCAAAACGCGCCGGGCTGGGATTCTTGTAAGCAGCCAACTGAAAGCGCAGGTTAAAGAGTTCTTTATTCAGGTCTTGGACTTGCTCTTCAAGCTGCTCATCATTCAAGGCGCGTAGTTCATTAATTCTCATCTTTAACTACTCCTCGCCCTCTCCGGCTTCAGCATTATCTTCCACCAATTCCACTTCTTCTTCCGCGGCAATGCCGGGTTTGGGAGCAGTTAGGCGGTCAACGAACTTGGTTCGTATAGACAATTTATGACCAGCAAGGCGCATAGCCTCTTCCGCCAAGTCACGGCGAACGCCGCCAATTTCAAATAAAACTCTACCGGGCTTAACTACTGCCACCCAATGATCGGGTGCGCCCTTACCGCTACCCATACGGGTTTCGGCAGGTTTGGCGGTTACAGGCTTATCCGGGAAAATACGTATCCAGATTTGTCCGCCGCGCTTCACATAGCGAGTAATGGCACGCCGAGTTGCCTCGATTTGGCGGCTATCAACCCATCCCGGTTCAAGAGCCATCAAGCCAAACTCGCCGAAGGCTATGAAATTACCGCGGGTTGCTTTGCCTGTCATTCTCCCGCGATGTTGCTTGCGGTATTTGGTTCGTTTAGGCATTAACATGGCACATTACTCCTCCGCGCTGGCTTGAACCGGCATCAGGTTCACTTTCTTCATCTGGCCCGGCAGTACATCACCCTTGTAAATCCACACTTTTACGCCGATGCGTCCGTAAGTGGTAAAAGCGTGTACCAAGCCGTAATCAATATCGGCACGGATAGTTTGAAGCGGGATTCGCCCATCCTTTTCCATTGCGTTTCGCGCCATTTCAGCGCCTGCCAAACGACCGCTGCACTTGATTTTGATGCCTTTAGCACCCAAACGCATAGCACGGGTAACCGATTGCTTCATGGCACGTTTGTAATTCACGCGCTTTTCGATTTGTTCAGCGATACTCTCTGCTACCAGATAGGCATCGAGTTCAGGCTGGCGAATCTCTTCGATATTGAGCTTCACCTTCTTACCCGTCATGTCCTCGATTTCTTTCTTAAGCTGATCTACCGCTTGCCCACTCTTTCCGATAACAATGCCGGGCTTGGCAGTATGCAACGTGATTTCGAGGTTAGTCGAACTTCGCTGAATTTCGATTTTGCTCAAAGCCGCTGCCTTCAGACGACCGAAAATAATCTTCCGCAGCTTAATATCTTCATGCAGTAAGTTGGTATATTCCTTTTCAGCGAACCAACGGCTCTGCCAGTCTTTCGTTACGCCCAGCCGGAAGCCGATAGGATTAACTTTGCGTCCCAATTATTCCTCCTCTCGCTCTTCTACCGTAACTGTGATGTGGCTTAACCGCTTTACGACTCGGTCAGCGCGCCCTCGCGCTCTGGCATGAATACGCTTGAGACGGGAGCCTTCATTCGCCATGATGGCTTTGATATACAATTTCTCTGGCGACATAAGAAGGTTATTTTCGGCATTTGCTCTGGCACTTTGCAGTACCGCTGCTACATCTCGTGCCGAATGCTGCGGTAAATGCTTTAATATTGCCAGCGCATCATCTACCTTCTTACCCCTAATAAGATTCACCACCAAGCGTACCTTGCGAGGCGAGTGATGAACGGATTTTACTGTAGCGCTTACTTCCATTTCCTCACCTACCGCCCTTTCGCTTTCTTCTCGTCACCTGCGTGACCCCGGAAATTGCGGGTTGGCGAAAATTCGCCTAACTTGTGACCCACCATATTTTCGGTTATATAAACCGGTACATGGCGACGACCATCATACACTCCGATGGTATGACCTAACATCTGAGGGAAGATAGTGCTACTTCGTGACCAAGTCTTCAGCACTTTTTTCTGCCCTGCAGCGTTCAATCCTTCTATCTTAGCCAGCAACCGCTCTTGGATAAACGGTCCCTTTTTTAATGACCTCGACATCTTTCCTCCACCAAATCACTTGTTTCCCCCCTTCCCCTATTGGAAAAGGGGGGACGGGGATTAGGTTAATCCTTACCTTACTTAGTTCTGCGCCGTATAATAAAGCGGTTTGTACGCTTGTTGTTACGGGTGCGATAACCCATTGCCGGTTTACCCCACGGAGTCTTGGGATGTTTCAAACCAATCGGTGCGCGACCCTCACCACCACCATGGGGATGGTCTCTCGGGTTCATTACCGAACCGCGCACGGTAGGACGGATGCCCTTCCAGCGAGATTTACCTGCCTTAGCCCAACGCTCGTTTTCGTGGTCAAGGTTGCCTACCTGTCCGATGGTTGCCATACATTCGATTCGCACCAATCGGAATTCACCACTAGGCATACGCAGAGTAGCATACTTGCCCTCTTTCGCCATAAGTTGCGCCACCGTACCGGCTGAACGCACTACTTGACCGCCATGCCCAGCGTACAATTCAACGTTGTGAATCTGAGTACCGAGCGGTATATTCTTTAGCGGTAGGGAGTTCCCCACGCGAATTTCAGCTTCAGGCCCACTCTTTACGTTATCGCCCACTTTCAAACCATGTGGCGCTAGTATATAGCGTACCTCACCGTCAGAGTAGCGCAACAACGCTATTCGGCATGAACGGTTTGGATCGTACTCTATCGCTATTACCTTTGCAGCCACTCCAAACTTGTCGCGTTTGAAATCTATAATGCGGTAGCGACGTTTATGACCACCACCTTGGTGGCGTACTGTAATACGACCTTGATTATTGCGCCCAGCCTTACTCTTAAGAATGATTGTGAGCTTCTTTTCGGGCTTATGTTTGGTAATATCCGAGTAATCGCTGATTGCGCGACCCCGGCTACCGGGCGATGTAGGCTTAAACTTTTTTATTGGCATTTTTACGCTACCTCAAAAACTTCTATCCTGTCGCCGGGCTTCAAGCGCACGATTGCCTTCTTGCCCGTGTTGGTGTAGCCTTGGATGCGCCCGCGCTGGCGCTGTTTTCGGTGCATGTGCATCGTGTTCACGCTGATCACTTCCACGCTGAAAATCTTTTCAACTGCTTCTTTGATCTGCACCTTGTTAGCGCGTATATCTACCTCAAATGTGTAGATGCCCTCTGCGGCTTTATCATTAGCGCGTTCGGTAATCAGAGGGCGCTTGATAATTCCATACATATCCATAGCTTATCTCCGCCGCCCTCTATTCTTGCCCGGCTGCTGTGCTACTGCCTAGAATGCGATTTATCACATCCAATGCACCCAGCGGTACAATTACTTTGGTGTACTTAAACATATCATCCAAATTCAGATAGCCCGCCACCAGTGTTTTGACATTTGCCAAGTTACCGGCTGCCCTATACACTGTTTCATCTCTTTCGGCTACCAGAATTAGCACTTTCTGTCCGTTCAATTTCAAAGCAACAAGCGCTTCAGTCATTGACTTAGTGCGTGGTTCAAGCCCTTCAAAGCCGTCAATAAAAAGCAAATTGTCTTCTATCGCTTTAACCGAGAGCGCTGAGCGAACTGCCAGACGACGCATTTTGCGGGGCATATCCTTCTCATAACTGCGCGGTCTAGGACCGAAAATTACTGCACCACCTGTATATTGCGGCGCACGGCGGCTACCCTGACGGGCGTTGCCAGTGCCTTTTTGGCGATAAGGCTTTTTGCCGCCACCTCTTACTTCTTGGCGGGTTTTGGTGCTTGCTGTACCCTGACGGGCGTTTGCATGCTGGCGTACTAATGCTTGATGCATAACCGCGGTGTTAGGTTCAATACCGAAGATATTATCGTCTAGTTCTACGGTTGTTACCTCGGCGCCCTTGATGTTAAAAACTGTTGCCTGCACTGCTGTCCTCCTACTTGACGGGTTTAACCGCTTTGCGAATAACCAACAGGCCGCCATCCGAACCGGGTACCGCACCTCTGATTAAAATCAGATTATTCTCGGTATCTATTTTTACCACTTTAAGGTTGTGGACGGTTACGCGATCCTGACCCATGTGTCCCGCCATACGCATTCCTTTTACCACACGACCGGGCGTTGTGCCTGCGCCAATACTACCGGGCGCGCGTCGTCTATCGCTCTGACCGTGAGTTTTAGGACCACCGTGGAAGTTGTGACGCTTCATCACACCGGCGAAACCCTTACCTTTGCTGGTTCCGGTGACATCCACCAGTTCGTTCTCTTTGAACACATCCGGACCGATCTCGTCTCCCACCTTATAATCCGCAATAGGATTAGTGGCTTCTACTTCGCGCAAAAATTTCAGACCATAGGTCTTGGCACTAATGCCCTCTCCTTCAATGCGAAGGAGTTCCTTCTGATGACCTCTTTGAGGTTTTTTCAGACGAGCACTCTCTTCGAAGCCGATTTGTACAGCTTCGTAACCGTTTTTATCCTGAGTGCGTACATCAACCACTTTGCAGGGTCCTGCTTGCACTACGGTTACCGGGATTGCTTCGCCCTTCTCATTGAAGATCTGGGTCATGCCGAGCTTTTTGCCCAGTATTGCATTTACCATTTCTCATTGTCCTTACGACTTGGAGCGCCTGCACTCTGTCAACCTAACAGAGAAATACGCTCTTTGCAAAAACCTCTACAGTTTAATTTCTATCTCTACACCCGCCGGGAGGTTCAAGCGCATTAGCGCATTGATGGTCTTTTGGCTGGGCTTGATAACGTCAATCAGGCGCTTATGAGTCCTGACTTCAAAGTGTTCCTGCGAATCCTTATCAACAAAAGGTGAGCGAGTTACAGTAAACTTCTCAATCCTAGTCGGTAAAGGTACGGGACCTGCTACCACTGCCCCGGTTCGCTCGGCGGCATCTACGATTTGCTGCGCCGACTGATCCAGAATCTTGTGGTCGTAGGCTTTCAGGCGTATTCTTATCTTTTGTTCAGCCATTTACTAAAATCCTCCGTAGGGGCGCGTACTTTTGCGCCTCAGGAGGGCGAGTTTTTACCCGCCCCTACTTCTGTTTTTTTCGGTGATACTACTCGATGATGCTGGTAACGCTACCTGCTCCTACCGTTCGTCCACCCTCTCGAATTGCAAACCGCAACCCTAACTCGATTGCTACCGGTACTATCAACTCTACCGTCATCTGCACGTTGTCCCCAGGCATTACCATTTCCATCCCGTCCGGTAACTTGATTGATCCAGTTACGTCCGTTGTTCGTATGTAAAACTGCGGTCGATACCCGTTGAAGAATGGGGTGTGCCGTCCCCCTTCTTCCTTCGACAATACGTACACTTCTGCTTTCACTTTGGTGTGGGGTTTAATCGAACCTGTCTTCGCCAAAACCTGTCCGCGTTGTACGTCTGCTCGCTCAATGCCGCGCAACAAACAGCCTACGTTGTCTCCCGCTTGTCCGCTGTCCAACGTCTTCTGGAACATTTCCACGCCCGTTACTACGCTCTTGCGCGGCAGTTCTTCCGACATTCCCACTATCTCGATTTCTTCTCCCACCTTCACCGTGCCGCGTTCGATACGTCCCGTTACTACTGTGCCACGTCCCTTGATTGCGAATACGTCTTCTATCGGCATCAAGAACGGCTTATCAATCGCCCGTACCGGGGTCGGTACGTAGCTGTCCACCGCTGCCATCAAATCAAAAATGCACTTCAGTTCTGGCGCGTTCAAGTCTGTGGACTGGCATTCCAACGCTTTCAAGGCGCTCCCTCGTACTACCGGGATGTCATCGCCGGGGAAATTGTACTTCGAAAGCAGTTCCCGTACTTCCATTTCCACCAGTTCCAACAACTCTTCGTCTTCCATCACGTCGCATTTGTTCAAGAACACTACCATCGAGGGTACCTGTACCTGACGCGCCAACAAAATGTGTTCGCGGGTCTGCGGCATCGGCCCATCCGGCGCGCTCACTACCAGAATTGCCCCGTCCATTTGGGCTGCGCCTGTAATCATGTTTTTGATGTAGTCAGCGTGACCGGGACAATCCACGTGAGCATAATGCCGATTATCGGTCTCATACTCTACGTGCGCGATGGCGATGGTAATACCGCGTTCGCGTTCTTCCGGTGCGTTGTCAATACTATCAAACGCGCGAAACTTGGCTTTGCCACGCATCGCCAACGTTTTGGTGATTGCTGCGGTGAGGGTGGTCTTGCCGTGGTCAACGTGTCCGATTGTTCCTACGTTCACGTGCGGTTTTGTGCGCTCAAACTTCTGCTTTGCCACCTGATTTCCTCCTTAAGATCTGTTTAAATCGCTCCCGGAACACCGACCGGAAGTTCTAGCTTAACTACTGATAAGTTCTAAATATACAGCAAGGGCAATAATGTCACCCCTGCCTCAAATAACTACTGTCCTCGGACTTTAGCAACCAATTCTTCTTGCAGTGTTCTAGGCAACGCCTCGTAATGGTCGAACTCCATCGAATAAACGGCACGACCTTGAGTGCTACTGCGAAGGTCATTTACGTAGCCGAACATCTCGGAAAGCGGCACGTGCGCCATAATTACCTGAGTATTGCCACCACGAGTATCAGAACCCATTATCTGACCGCGACGTGAATTCAAGTCACCCAAAATTGAACCAAGGAATTCTTCGGGGGTGACGACTTCAACCTTCATAATCGGCTCAAGAATAGCAGGATGAGCTTTGCGTACACCCTCTTTGATGGCTATCGAACCAGCAATCTTGAAAGCATCTACCGAAGAGTCAACTTCGTGATAGCTGCCATCAATTAGAGTGACCTTGACATCAATTACCGGATAACCAGCAATAATACCATTCAACAAGGCTTCTTTAACGCCGTATTCAATACCCGGAATATATTCTCTCGGAATAGAACCACCCACGACTTTATTGACGAACTCAAACCCAACTCCGCGCTCGGATGGCTCGACTTCAATCCAGCAGTGACCGTATTGACCTTTACCGCCGGACTGTCGGACGAAGCGACCTTCAGCCTTAGTCTTACTGGTAATGGTTTCGCGGTAAGCTACCTGCGGACGACCGACGTTAGCCTCAACTCGGAACTCGCGCTTCATACGGTCAACGATGATTTCGAGGTGTAACTCGCCCATACCGCTAATAATAGTCTGACCGCTTTCCTCATCGGTTTTGACCCGGAAAGTAGGGTCTTCTTCAGCCAATTTGGAAAGAGCAAGACCCATCTTATCTTGGTCAGCCTTGGTCTTCGGTTCCAGCGAAAGCTCAATAACCGGCTCAGGGAACTTGATGCGCTCTAACACAATTGGATTCTCAGGGTCGCAAAGCGTGTCACCAGTAAAGGTATCCTTCAAACCGACAATAGCCGCAATATCACCAGCACTGACCTCTTCTACATCTTCACGCTTGTCTGCATGTAGCCGAACAATGCGCCCTACACGTTCTTTTCTGCCTTTGGTGCTATTCAGAATGTAAGAACCACTCTTCACCCTACCGCTATATACGCGGAAAAAGGCTAACCGACCATAAGGGTCAGCTACAATCTTGAAAGCCAGCGCGGAAAAAGGCTCGTTGCTGTCCAGAGAGCGAGTTTCTGGTTCTTCCGTATCTGGGTTAATGCCAGTAATTTCGTCTTTATCCAGCGGAGAAGGCAAATAACTCACAATTGCATCCAGCAAAGGCTGAACACCCTTGTTGCGTAGAGCCGCCCCACATATCACCGGAACGAGTTTGCGGGCAATAGTCGCCTTCCGAATCGCAATGTGCAATTCGTCAACGGTGATTTCCTCACCCTCCAAAAACTTGAGGGTCAATTCATCATCGGTTTCGGCAATCTTTTCAACCATCTTTTCCCGCATCTTCTTGACTTCTTCAATCATATCGGCGGGAATTTCAGCCGATTCCATAGTTTTACCCATGTCATCGGCGTAAACGATTGCCTTATTCTCAATAAGGTCAATAATGCCCTTAAAATTCTGTTCGAGACCAATGGGCAGTTGGATTGCCACTGGATTAGCTCCTAACCGTTCGATAATCATATCGAAACAGCGATAGAAACTTGCGCCGGTGCGGTCCATCTTATTGACAAAGCATATGCGTGGCACGCCATATTGGTCAGCTTGCCGCCATACGGTTTCGGACTGTGGTTCAACACCTGCCACACCGTCAAATACAACCACGCCACCATCCAGTACACGTAGAGAACGCTGCACCTCAACGGTGAAGTCCACGTGACCGGGGGTATCAATTATATTTATGCGGTGATCAGCCCAAAAACAGGTAGTCGCAGCTGCCGTAATGGTAATACCACGCTCACGTTCCTGAGCCATGTAATCCATTGTAGCCGCGCCTTCATGTACTTCGCCAACTTTATATACACGCCCCGTGTAATACAGGATACGCTCTGTTGTAGTCGTTTTACCAGCGTCAATATGGGCGATAATGCCGATATTACGGGTTTTTTCCAGTGCAGCGTCAACTGCCACAGGATTACCTCCTAAACTTAATTACTACGTTTTTAATTGCCTACCACTTGTAATGAGCAAAGGCTTTGTTAGCCTCAGCCATTTTGTGGGTATCTTCGCGCTTCTTGATTGTAGTACCAGTATTATTGGAAGCATCCAAAAACTCAGCAGCGAGTTTCTCAGCCATGCTTTTCCCAGAACGGTTTCTAGCAGAGTTAAGTATCCAACGTATTGCAAGCGAGGTACCGCGTTCACCTTTGACATCTACCGGCACTTGCAAAGTAGCACCACCTACCCGCTTTGGTTTTACTTCAAGACGAGGGGTAGCATTTCGCATCGCTTGCTCGAAAACTTCCATTGGTTCGCGCCCGGTCTGGGTTCCCATAATTTCGAGTGCGGTGTACACTATCCGCTCTGACAATCCCTTTTTACCGCCGTACATTATTTTATTGATAATCTTCTGGATTGTCCGGCTTTTGTAAACAGGGTCGGGCAATATTTCCCGCCGGGCAACTCTAGCTCTTCGCGGCATTCTGTTTCTCCCTTAAAAAATTCCTGCATTACGCGCAAAAACTGGTAGAATTACGTTTTCTAGCGAACCATGTCGCTGAATTAACGACTCTACCGAGACTTTGCATATTCTCTATGCCCTTTAACAGGGCGAATTGAGCATTTTCTTTACTTACTTCTTTTTGGCTGGTGCGCCCTTAACTGGTGCGCCTTTGCCTTTGCCCTTGGCAACTTTAGTGCCATATTTTGAGCGGGCTTTTTTGCGATCCTTTACGCCCTGTGTATCTAACGCGCCACGTACTATGTGATAACGCACACCGGGGAGGTCTTTTACACGACCGCCACGAATTAGCACTACCGAGTGTTCCTGTAAATTGTGACCTTCGCCCGGAATGTAAGCAGTAACTTCCATACCGTTGGAAAGACGCACACGGGCTACTTTGCGAAGCGCCGAATTCGGTTTCTTCGGAGTCATGGTACGTACTATCGTACATACGCCACGCTTCTGGGGAGATCCTCGCCCGCGAGTCACGCGTTGTTTTAACGAATTCAAGTTAAAGCGGAGCGCCGGGGCTTTGGTCTTCTTTATAATACGTTTGCGCCCTTTGCGCACCAATTGGTTAATCGTCGGCAACTGAGTTCCTCCGTGGCTTAACGCCTTCACAAAAAACTGAGCCTTGCAAGGCTCTCAACCAAACTAAATGTTATCTTTTCAACCGATAATCGGGTATAACCCGCAGTTGAGCATCGCCTTTTGGGGCAATAGGCGGTTATTATACTAGTCCCGGATGTCTTTGTCAAATTTAGAACTTTACCAATTTTGTGGGAGGTTTGAGACCCCTTCAAAGCATCTGGACAACTTATACATTATACCCTAAAACTCAAACTTTTGCATGCATATAAAGCTTAGTTTTTGCTTAATAAATGGATTTACACAATTGCATACAGCCACTTTTTATTGTAACATTTGAAAGCTTTTATCAATATACAAAGGGGAGAAATTGATGCGTATTAGAATTGATTCTAAATTATCGGGAGGCTTTGATGCGCTAGTAGTAGGTGTCTTCAGTGATGATACCACGCTACCGGGTCTGCTTGATGATAAATCTAAGGAACTGGTTAATAAATTTCGAGAATTGGGCAGTGTCGCTAAGCCATTAGAAACTGATAATTCAATCTACCCGGAAGGCACCCCTGCTAATAGATTATTGGTCATCGGTGCAGGGAAAAAAGCCGATTTCAAACTAAGCTTCGCTCGCAATCTGGCGGGAACAGCCGCTCGCCAACTCCGTAAAAAAGGTGCTAAAAAAATAGCCTTTGCCCTTCCATTCGGAGAATTGGATGCGGCAGCGGTAGCGCAGGTTTATGCTGAAGGAATTGTTTTAAGCGCATTTGACACCAGCACATACCGTACCGGAGAGGGCAAAGAAGAGAAAATTCTGGAAGATGTGCTGTTCTTAAGCGAGCAGAGTAACACAATTAAAGATGCTTTTGAGCGCGGAGTCGTTTTCGGCGAAGCCGCAAATTTCAGCCGTTCGCTGGCACACGAACCCGGCAATAATATGTATCCTGCATTGCTGGCAGAAGAAGCCCGCAAGGTAGCTGAAACCTACGGTTTGGAGTTTGATGCACTCGACAAAAAAAGGTTGGAAGAAGGCGGTTTCAAAGCCATCCTTGCAGTAGGACAGGGCAGTTCGCACGACCCTCGCATGATAGTCCTCAAGTATAAGGGCGCAGGTGAAAATGAACCCTATTTTGGGTTGGTAGGGAAAGGTATTACATTCGATAGCGGCGGTATCAGCATTAAACCCGCCGATAGCATGGGCGACATGAAAATGGATATGAGCGGTGGTGCTTGGGTAATCGGCGCAATGCGTATTCTGGCACAACTGAAACCAAAAATAAATGTGCTTGGCATTGTACCCGCCGCCGAAAATATGCCAAGTAGCACCGCCTACCGCCCCGGCGATATAATCGGTAGCCTCGAAGGTAAAACCATTGAAGTAATCAATACCGATGCGGAAGGTCGCCTCGTCCTTGCCGATGGGCTAACTTATGCAAGGCAACTCGGCGCAACCAAGTTGGTAGATTTGGCAACCCTAACCGGAGCAGTAGTTGTGGCGCTCGGTCATACCGCCCCGGCAATATTCGGTACAAACGATGAATTTAGCCAGAAATTTCTCGATACCGCTGAGAAAGCAGGGGAAAAAGCTTGGCAAATGCCACTCTATCCCGAATATAGCGAACAAATCAAAAGCAGCATCGCCGATATAATGAATACAGGCGGGCGAGCGGGCGGTTCTTGCACTGCCGCAGCCTTCCTCAAGGAATTTACGGGTGAGGTGCCGTGGATTCACATCGACATTGCCGGAATTGCCTATACTGAGGGCGAAAAACCTTACCTCGCCAAAGGTTCCAGCGGCTACATTATCCGCAGCGTTGTTGATTTTGTATTAGCCCACGTTTAAATATAATATATAGAGAATGGGTAGCATAACACTACCCATTCCTCACTTAATCTCTTCAATAAGTTAGCATTACGGAAATGAAATCTTTCATTATTACAAAGGTAATCTTAAAGTTATGACTTTGCTTTAAATTGTAATCAGAGATGCTAGATAATCTGGATTATATTACAGTAATTATCTGGAAGGCTATGATTATGAAACAGTTGCACAACAATATAACACTACATTTGCACTTTTGCCATTTTAAGCTGATTTTGAAGAGATTCACTATCATAATTAGTAGTGTGCAATTTCAAAACCATAACATTAATAGAAAGTGCGAAAATAGTGAATATCAAAAAAGTTGCATATATTTACGATGGTACAGAATTCGGTGGTGTTGAAATATATGTGCTTAATCTATTGAAACATATAGACCGCACTCGCTATTTTCCATGCGTTGTTATACCGGGGTATAACCGATGCTTCAGCCCTCCACGCTTTATTGAAGAAGTGCGAAAATCCGGCTTAGAATTACTATCCGCGCCCTTTCCCGGCAATTCTAGAGGTATAAGTTTCGCTAAAGATGTGTGGAATTTAGCGCAAATTTTTAAGAAAAACCAAATAGACATTATTCATATCCAAACTTCCAATTATGATGGAGGCAAACGACCTATTCTGGCAGCAAAACTAGCAGGCGTAAAAGTTATTTTAAGAACAGAACATGTTCCGCCGTCTTCAAATTTAAAGTTATATTCCCGATATATTATAAAACCGTTTGACCTACTAACGAATTATATTATTACGGACTCAAATTCTAACCGGAATGAACAAATTAGATTGCTGAAACGAGACCCTCAGAAAGTATATCGCTCCTATTGTGGAATTGAGCTTGAAAAATTTATCCCTAAACACAATCCTCGAAAAGCTAAAGAACTGTTAGGGTTTGACCCTGAATTACCATTAGTGGGGGCTATAGGTCGTCTGGTAGAGCAAAAGGGGCATAAATATTTTGTTGATGCAGCCGCAAGAGTCATTAAAGAAATAGGCGCGGTTAATTTCGTCATTGTAGGCAAGGGTAAACTTGAAAAAGAGCTAAGAGAACAAGTCTCCCGCTTGGGTATTGCCCAATATTTTCATTTTGCAGGGTTCCAATCCAATTACCTCCCCTATGTAGAGGCAATGGATATTACAGTGATGTCATCAATCCACGAAGGTTTCTCGCTCATGATGCTTGAATTTATGGCGATGGGCAAGCCCTGTGTTTTTACCGACCATCCGAGTTTTCAGGAAGCAATAGTTAATGAAGAAAGCGGCTTATTGGTAGCCGTTGAAAGCGGTGAAGCGCTGGCACAGGGTATCCTAAAATTGCTAGGCAACCCGGTACTGGCAAACCAACTCGGTAAAAACGCTTTGGCGCGAGTGCGTTCTGAGTTCAGCCTCGAACGCTTGATAAAAGATATGATGGAATTGTACGACTCGACACTGGGTTTTAAAACTTATACTCCAGTGGAACAAGGCAAAATACCGATAAGTATTTAATAAAAACAAAATCGGCAATTGTCTTGAACGTTAATGTAATAGATAAATGTATCAGCAAGCAGGTAAGCCATATGATGGAGACTATACAAAGAACCATACCCTTTTCAGAACCAACCGTAGGTGAGGCAGAATACCTAGCAGTACAACGTGCTATTGAGATGAAATCGCTTGGAGGTGATGGCAAATTCTGCCGCGAAACCGAAATGTTGATGTCCAAAATGTTTAATGTCAAACATGCCTTGCTTACTACCAGTTGCACCCATGCTTTGGAATTGGCGATGATGACCCTTGATTTAAAACCCGGTGATGAAGTCATATTGCCAAGTTTCACTTTTACTTCTACCGCCAACGTCATTATCCGACAGGGCGCAGTTCCCGTATTTGTCGATATTGATTCCGATACTTTCAATATGGATGCTTCAAAAATAGAGGCTGCTATCACCCCTAACACCCGTATAATTATGCCTGTACACTACGCCGGGCAGGGTTGCGATATGGACGCGATTATGGACATAGCCAAACGCCATAATCTTTACGTGGTCGAGGATGCCGCTCAAGGAGTAGGCGCAAGTTGGAATGGACAGCCGCTAGGTACTATCGGCGATATAGGCTGCTTAAGCTTCCATGCTACCAAAAACATCAGTTGTGGCGAGGGGGGCGCATTTCTTACCAACAACACCAAACTTGCCCATAAAGCCGAGATTATCCGGGAGAAAGGCACTAATCGGGCTGCCTTCCTGCGGGGGGAAGTTGATAAATACACGTGGGTTAGCCTTGGCAGCAGTTTCGTGCTGACCGACATGTTAGCGGCTTTACTCAAGGTACAGCTTGAAAGAACATCTGAATTAAATGAAAACCGCATAGATATTTGGAATACTTACTATTCCGGTACTGCCGAACTTGAAGCTAAAGGATTGGTCAAGCGACCGGTTTTCCACTCAAACGCCACCAACAATGGTCATATCTTTGCTTTGCTTATCAACAACGGACGACGGGACGAGATAATGGCAGCCATGAAGAAACGCGGTATTAGCTGCACGTTCCACTATGTGCCGTTACACTCTTCTCCCTTTATGGTGGATTATTTCAATGGTAACGTAGAAAACTTGCCTATAACCGACAAGGTTAGCAATTCCTTGCTACGATTACCTATATTCGCACACCTATCCACACAAGACGTAGAATACATCCTTTCACAACTACATGAGGTCTTTAGTTAGTTATCCGTTCCATGTTAACCCTCTTCTTGTCAAACAGAAGGGGGCTAACTTTTGATTAAGGCTTTGTAATTTACCCAACACTTTCCAACGTGATACCCAGAGATTCGGCACGCTCAATCAACTTTCGCTGAGCCGCAGCCACCAAACTTGTAGCTTTCGGATAATGGTCAATGGCAGCTTTCAAATCACCTAGATGCTCGGCAATTTGCAAACCATACGGATCCAAATCAGCAGCATCCTCATAGGCTTGCCAACCCTCTTTCTCTTTACCCAGCAATAATTGCACCATTCCCAAGTTATAGTACGAGCGGTCGCTTCCCACATCACCCGACCTACTGAAAGTTACAGCCGCGCCTTCAAGGTCACCGCTAAGGTACTGACAATAACCTTTATTGTTCCACGCAAGATGGTGAGTCGGCTCTAACTCGACAACTTTCCCAAAATAATCTACACAGATAACATAATCTTGTTTGGCATAATAGGCATAGCCAAGAAATAAATAACTCCCAGCATCATAAGGGTCAAGCTCCCTAGCTTTTTCGAGGAAAGGAATCGCATCATCTGGCTTGTCCATCGCCAACAAAATCTGACCTAAAGCAGTATAAGCCTTTAAATGCTGAGGATTTTGCTCAATAGCATCCAGATAGGACTCAGCCGCGCCTTTAAGGTCGTCAACCGCCTGCAAACTGCGTCCACGCACAAAGGCAGCTTCACCCGGTATAACCCCACCCCCGCCGAACATAGCGGAAACCTGCGATAGGAGTCCACCATTGGAAAGTGCCTCAGCTAATTGGCGTGCCTGAAGTAGAAGATCGCTTTCTGCATTCCCAACATATTCTTCATTCTCATCAAGTTCATCTCCATCATCGAAGTCGTCATCGTCTTCGTATTCCTCTTCATCGCTAAATTCCTCGTCATCCTCAAAATCCTCTTCGGCTATTTCGTCAAAGTCCTCTTCCAACTGGGCAGGTGCTACTTCATCTTCTACCTTCTGAGGCAACATTTTAGCCTTCTGCACATCGCTCATGCCGATTCCTCTCTACAAGATTAATGTAATGATAACCAACTACCCTATTATACAACAGCAAGGCACTCTAACACTTCTCAAACTGATTTCAAACATTGCTCTTATATCAGCCATACTTTGCTCTAATACTAGTAGGCTATAATTCATCCTGTAAGCACGAACACAATAGATTTGAAACCAATTATTAGTTTGGAGGTAACTTTAAATGACCAGAATGATTATTCGCCCTTCGCTTTTTGACGAAGTAGCATCACTTAATAATATAGTTAATGAGCTTTTTGATAATAATACCACTGCCCCCTATCGGTACGGTTACAGTACCAAAAGCGTCACTTTGAATGTGTACGAGGACAACGGCAATTTTTATCTGTTGGCTTCATTGCCCGGTATTGATCCAAAGGCTATTGAACTGAACGTCAAAGATAAAGTGCTAACTATCAGCGGTGAATATGATTATACAAACGCTTTCCCACACGGCGAAAACGACAATTTCAAGGCGCATCTTTCCGAATTAGGTAAGGGCAAATTCTTCCGCCAAGTCAAGTTGCCGCTTGCGTTTGAATCAGAAAAAATCGAAGCGGTTTACGAAAATGGGCTATTGCGACTGACCCTCCCCAAATCCGAACAGGCGCAGGTAAAACGTATTTCCATTCAAACCGCTAATTCGCAGACTGTTGCAGTAAACTAGAATTTCATCTCGACTTATTTAATCCGTAAGTACAAGCCCGGTTGTTCCGGGTTTTTTTTACTTTAAATCTGAATGGATTCTAATAATCGGAGTGTAGGTGAAAAATAGTTCGCAAACTTTATTCGCACATTACATATGAGCGGAAATAGAAAAGGAGCGAACAAAATGTCCGCCCCCTTTACAAGTCTAATCAGTATGGATTATTCGATGATGCTGGTAACGCTACCTGCTCCTACCGTTCGTCCACCCTCTCGAATTGCAAACCGCAACCCTAACTCGATTGCTACCGGTACTATCAACTCTACCGTCATCTGCACGTTGTCCCCAGGCATTACCATTTCCATCCCGTCCGGTAACTTGATTGATCCAGTTACGTCCGTTGTTCGTATGTAAAACTGCGGTCGATACCCGTTGAAGAATGGGGTGTGCCGTCCCCCTTCTTCCTTCGACAATACGTACACTTCTGCTTTCACTTTGGTGTGGGGTTTAATCGAACCTGTCTTCGCCAAAACCTGTCCGCGTTGTACGTCTGCTCGCTCAATGCCGCGCAACAAACAGCCTACGTTGTCTCCCGCTTGTCCGCTGTCCAACGTCTTCTGGAACATTTCCACGCCCGTTACTACGCTCTTGCGCGGCAGTTCTTCCGACATTCCCACTATCTCGATTTCTTCTCCCACCTTCACCGTGCCGCGTTCGATACGTCCCGTTACTACTGTGCCACGTCCCTTGATTGCGAATACGTCTTCTATCGGCATCAAGAACGGCTTATCAATCGCCCGTACCGGGGTCGGTACGTAGCTGTCCACCGCTGCCATCAAATCAAAAATGCACTTCAGTTCTGGCGCGTTCAAGTCTGTGGACTGGCATTCCAACGCTTTCAAGGCGCTCCCTCGTACTACCGGGATGTCATCGCCGGGGAAATTGTACTTCGAAAGCAGTTCCCGTACTTCCATTTCCACCAGTTCCAACAACTCTTCGTCTTCCATCACGTCGCATTTGTTCAAGAACACTACCATCGAGGGTACCTGTACCTGACGCGCCAACAAAATGTGTTCGCGGGTCTGCGGCATCGGCCCATCCGGCGCGCTCACTACCAGAATTGCCCCGTCCATTTGGGCTGCGCCTGTAATCATGTTTTTGATGTAGTCAGCGTGACCGGGACAATCCACGTGAGCATAATGCCGATTATCGGTCTCATACTCTACGTGCGCGATGGCGATGGTAATACCGCGTTCGCGTTCTTCCGGTGCGTTGTCAATACTATCAAACGCGCGAAACTTGGCTTTGCCACGCATCGCCAACGTTTTGGTGATTGCTGCGGTGAGGGTGGTCTTGCCGTGGTCAACGTGTCCGATTGTTCCTACGTTCACGTGCGGTTTTGTGCGCTCAAACTTCTGCTTTGCCACTTTTTTACCTCTCTAATCTTTTGTAAAGATTGGACAAAATAAGAAGCCCATGATCAGGATCGAACTGATGACCTCATTCTTACCAAGAATGTGCTCTACCGACTGAGCTACATGGGCTTACCGTCAATAGATTTAGCACCAAATAAAATGGTGGACAGAACAGGATTCGAACCTGTGAAGAGCTTCCGCTCGACGGATTTACAGTCCGTTGCCATTAACCACTCGGCCATCTGTCCACGTAAAAATGCTAAATCTTATTTAATTTTCTAGTGTAGAATGAAGCCGACGAAGGGAATCGAACCCCCAACCGACTGTTTACAAAACAGTTGCTCTGCCGTTGAGCTACGTCGGCATGTCACGGGTACTACCCCTCAAAACAGTTTCATATTATAGGCATGGCATGCCTGTTTGTCAAATTTTTTTTCCTATGGTTTTTTATCTAACTTTCTTAAATCTACCCGGTAGATAATCGCGTAATTTTTGGTGAGCTTCCCGTACCATTTCTTCGGTAGCTTCCCAATTCAGACAGCTATCGGTTACCGACACTCCATATTTTAACATAGAAGGGTCTTTGGGTATTGGCTGGCTACCTTCAAAAAGATGGCTTTCAATCATCATACCCACGATAGATTTGTTCCCCTCCAAAATCTGGTTTACCACATTTTTGCCCACCAGCGGTTGCAAGTTAGGATCTTTAAACGAGTTAGCGTGGCTGCAATCCACCACAATATTTAAGGGAAGTTTGGCTTTTTCAAGACTCTGTTCACACATCCAGATGCTTACCGAATCATAATTCGGGCGACCACCCCCACCCCGCAATACCAGATGTCCATAGCGATTTCCCCGCGTGCCGAATACTGCTACCCGCCCGTTTTGCTCCACACCCAAAAAGTGATGTGGGCGCAAAGTGGAAAGCAGCGCATCAATCGCCACCTGCACGCTACCGTCGGTGCCGTTCTTGAAACCTACCGGCATAGAAAGACCGCTCGCCAATTCGCGATGAGTTTGTGACTCGGTGGTACGCGCTCCGATTGCCGCCCACGTTACCAATTCGGAGAAATACTGGGTTGCAATAGGGTCAAGCGCTTCAGTTCCAATGGGCAAACCCATCTCTGCTATTTGCAGCATGATGCGCCGTGCCGATATTAGCCCTTCCTGCATCTTGAACGAATCATCCATATGGGGGTCATTGATAAAACCCTTCCAACCGACAGTAGTTCGCGGCTTTTCAAAATAAACCCGCATAATCACAAATATCGTGTCGCTAACCTCAGCCGCAAGTTTGCACAAACGTTGAGCATATTCTTCAGCCGATTGGGGGTCATGAATCGAGCAAGGACCAATCACCATAAAGATTCTGGGGTCCTTACGATCCAAAATATTATTTAGAGTCTGCCTGCTTTGCCACACAGTTCTTTCTGAAATAGCGGTCAGCGGCAACAATTCTTTTATTTCGGCTGGGGAAATAAGAATTTCCGAGGATTCTACGTTTACATTATAAACTTTTTCTTCGTATTGTTTGTAGTCGTGGGTCACCTGAATCACTCCTGAGCGCCAAATTATGGTTCTTTGACAAAATCTGTACTATAATAGCACAGCATAAATAAATGCGGAATGTGCTATAATACTTAAACGTTTCATCAGAAAAATTAATGAGTTTGCAATTACGGCTCTTTTTAAGAGTCTTCCCATATAAATTCTGTGTCAGGAAGGGGTGATAAGCGTGCAAGTAGTGCAAGAAGATGGCGAAAGTTTTGAGAATTTGCTGCGGAGATTTACCCAGCAAGTCAAAAAAGCTGGCGTGCTGAGCGAATTTAAACGAAAGCGATTTTTCGTTTCCAAAGGCGTAGAACGTCGGGAGAAAATGAAAAAGAGCCAACAACGTCAACGCCGCAAGCAACAACGCGGTTAGGAAGTTGGGGGGGGAGAAAGCAGCTTTTGCTACTTCCCCTCAAAAAATGATAGCCTGTAAAGCTTGACAAACAGGCTCACACTAGATATAATTTCCTCGGTAATTAAACCGTTCCGCAATAGCTCAACGGTAGAGCAACCGGCTGTTAACCGGTAGGTTCTAGGTTCGAATCCTAGTTGCGGAGCCTTTTTATTTTATAATTATTCTGCTGTTGACCCCGCCTTTAGTAAATTCCCTGGAAATCTGCTAAAATAAGCCCTCGTATGGCTAAATTAAACAGTAAAGTAGCGCTTTACAAATGGAACTAAAGCCTAATAATCGCGTTGCCGAGCGACAAGTACCTAATTCCGCTACAAGCAACCGCCCCACTACGGGCAAACTATTACGCCTTTCTTCTGCCATTGCAGCGGGTCTATTTTTGTTGGCATTGGCAGTACAACTGGTACGCGGTAAACTGTGGCTGGTAGGCGAATCCGGTATATGGGCGTTGCTGGCGCTAACAATTGTGCTGAAAATTGCAGCTTATTGGCGGCAAGACCAGGGTTTCGGTTGGATTCGTCTTCTGCAAAAACGTGTTTCGGTTTATGGCATCGCCATAGCTTTCCTGACCGTTTTCGGATTCTGGTTACGGGTTTGGGGGCAACGTAGCGGGTTGCCTTATATCTCTGGCGCAGACGAAAGCCTACTAGTAGATTCCGCCACTAAAATCATCAAAACCGGCACGCTGGAACCCACCAATTTTTATTATCCCACCTTTTTTATATATTTAAACGCGGTGGTAGCGGGGTTGCAATACCTGTGGGGCAGCTTTACCGGGCTTTACCACTCGCTCAACGATTTGCCCGATCGAACCTATGCCATCACCACAGCCCCCGAAGCCTATATCTGGGCGCGTACCCTAAGCGCAATAGCCGGAACTGCCGCTATTCCGCTGGCTTATTTCGCCGTTAAAAGCCTCTGGCAAGACAAACGCGCCGCCTTGCTTGCTGCCGGATTCATCTGTTTTTCCGCGCTGGCAGTTGAGCATTCTCATTATGTGGCGGTGGATATGCCGCTGGCGACTCTTTCCCTTGCCTTGCTGCTTCCGGCGAGCAACATCGTAAAAAAGGGACGCTGGCGAGATTATATACTTTGCGGAGCGGTGGTAGGGTTATCTATCAGCACCAAGTGGAACGGCGCAGTGTTGCTGGTAATCCTCTTCGTGGCGCACTTGCTCAGGCTCAGCCAAACTACTCCTGAAAATCGCTCTGTTTTGGCGAACATCTATCGCCGATATATAAATCGTAAGCTGATGGCAAGCCTTTTTTCAACTGCTATTGTGTTGGTAGCCACTACACCCCTGATTTTCGCCCGGATTCGCACCATTGACGATAATCAGGCAGCCAATATCATCAAATATCGTTTCTCACAGGTGGGCTACTCTACGGATTATGCGTGGCTTGGCAATCTTCAGGTTATTTCAGACGACAGTTTCAGCCTGTTTTTGCTGGGAATGGGCGGTATTTTGCTGCTATTATTCCGGCGCAAATGGGCAGATTGGCTGATATTGTCCTTTCCTTTCGCCTACTTGCTGGTCAGTAATAGTTATCGCCTGATTTATCGGCGCAATATGTTGCCCTTGTTGGTATATTTTGCTATTTTTGCTGCCCTGTTTACCGTCTGGACTTATGATTGGCTAGTCAAGCGAGTACCAAAGCTTGCGCTAAATAAATCTGCAAGGCTGGTATTGCCCGGTTTGTTGGTAGTAGCGGTAATGTGGCTACCGCTCAACTCCATTTTTTTTGGCGATAATTTTAACGACCAACCCTACAGCTTCAAACGCGCCGAAGATTGGCTTAAAACCAATGCAGGTCCCGGTGCCTTAAAATTGGTGGAGTTGCGCCAACAACAATGGGGCGCATACCCAAACACTATTGCCGTTTTTGACGACAAGGGCGCGGACGAATACCCGCTTGCCTACTATCGCGAACGTGGCATCCAGTTTGTGGCGATAAACCGCGACCGAGCAAACAGTTTGGGGAACAGGGGCAGTTACCTTGAACTGTTGCAACCCGCCCTGATTGCTAAAGAAATCCCAACTAAAACCGTTGATATGCCGGGACCACCCTACACCATCATTCGCACCGGAGTAACGCCCGCTACTCTGACGCTTCAGCATCCGCTCAATGCCGATTTTGGCAAACTCAAATTACTGGGCGTGAACTCCGGCAAAATCAATTCTGCTAACGGGTTGTACCTACCGCCACCCGGTCAAGCGCGAGCGCAGGAAAAGTGGGACGAATACAAAGCGGGTGACATTATCGGCTTGAGCATTTATTGGCAAGTAATACAACCGCTTCAAAAAGATTACGTGTTTTACGTGCATCTACGCCCTACCGACAAGCTCGATACCAACGTGGCGAGCCGCGATACCCAACCGTTGTTGGGGGAATACCCTACCTCAAAGTGGAAAATTGGCGAAATCCTGACCGATAACCCTAACCTACTGCTACCGGGCAACCTTGCGCCGGGCGAATATAATCTAGTGTTGGGCTTGTACCTAAATGACGGCAAGTTTACCCCGCTGCCTCTAACGGACGGCAGCAACTCGGTAACAATCGGCAAGGTGCGAATCGTAAAATGAAACAAACTCGCCTACGCTATCTCGATACGCTAATTGTAGGACTGGGCGTACTGGCTTATACGCTGGCGCTAACCGGAGATTATTTTGTACCCTTCAAAAGCCCGCTCTGGCTGGCAATGACAATCGGGCTAATGGCGTTAGCGGGGGCGTACAGGCTGTATGCAGCAGACGGCTTTAACCTTAATGGCTGGCTCTCCGCCAATTGGGCTATTCTAGCGTTAGTAGCGGCTCTGGCGTTGGGCGGAATATTGCGCTACCAGACCTTGAAAAATGCGCCCGCCTATACCAACGCGGAGCTTGATTTCGCTAAAAGCAGCATCAGAGTCATTGCCGAAAGCGACTGGAAACCCGCCAGTTATGGAAACCCGCCTTTTTATCTCTATCTGGGCGTGGCTGCCGCTGAATTGAACTTTGCCCAACAAGTCAGCGCGGGAAACATTGCATCACCTACCGGGCTTACCTCCGAACCTGTAGCAGATTTGTTGCGGCTGTTCAATCTGGGCTTGGGGATATTTGCCATCTTTGCCGTCTATGGTGCGGCAGGGCTGTTTTGGCAATCCCGGAGGGATGCGGCTATCGCTGCCCTGTTGTTCGCCGCTTGCTGGCTCTCCTACCAGATTACGCCCTCATTAGTTCCGCAAAATATCGGCGTGCTGTTGGTGTCTAGTAGCCTCTACTTTATCGCCAGAGCCTACCGCGAGCCTGATTTAGCCTGTATTGCGGGGGCTGGGGCATTGGTAGGCACTGCTGCCGCTTCATCGTATGGCGCAATCCTGCTGCTTCCTACACTGCTGGTAATTGCGCTACTGAACGGGAAAACAGCTTCAGCCCGCTTTAAATTCGGCGGTATTGCGCTTGGCGGGTTTGTTGCCGGATTTAGTGTGCTTTGCCCCGGTTGGCTTTTCGGCTGGCAATATTTTCTGGAAGGTTTAGCGGCAATTCCCAACGCCCCCGCTAGTACAGCCGGAGAATTTCTGAAAACGGCATTACAAAATGACTCAGGTCTATTAACATTGGCTGGACTTAGTTTTGCATTGAGCTTCTATTTGCGCGGTGAAAAAGCGTGGGTGAGCCGATTGCTACTGTTCTTTCCTTTAGCTTATGCTATCTTGCTTAATTTCATCGGCTCTTATAAAATTGAACGTCTAGCCTTAATAACCCCTGCGCTGGCAATTATCGCCACACTACCAATAGCAATGGCGAGTGAGTCTCTCCAGCACTACTTTAATGCTAGAGATGAACGGCATCGCTGGGCAGCCAGCGCCCTGAGTTTAGGGCTGACGCTGGTTGCGATTCTAGGTTCAGTATTTATCAGACGACTTTTTTAGAAGGGAAAATATATGACAATTGCGACTATTCAGCTTCAAAGTCGCGCTCTAAGCCACACGATAGATTACACCGCTATACTACCCGAACCGGATAGAGTAGGTTCTGGTCCTTATCCGGTTCTTTTGCAATTACACGGCATGTACGATAACCACTCGGCATGGGTGCAAAAATCTAGGCTGGCGGAATATGTACGCGATTTGCCGCTTCTGGTGGTAATGCCCACCGGCAATAATAACATGTGGGCAAATCTGCATCCCAAACTTCGTTACGAGGATATGGTCATTCAAGATCTGCACGAGCAGGTTAATAGCCTTTTCAATACCCGCAAGGGCAAATGGGCTATCGGCGGGCTTTCAATGGGTGGCTTCGGCGCGTTGCGGCTTGGATTGAAGTACCCGGATAAATTTAGCTCGATTTTTGCTCACTCCAGCGTTATCCCCGATGCTACCGGATTAAAGAAATGGAGCGTACCGGACAAAACCATTCTGGACGACCTCGACCTGTTCCAAATAGCCTCGAAATTTACTGCCGAGAACTTCCCGGTAGTCAGCTTTGATTGTGGCACTTTTGATAGCTTAATCAAAGATAACCGCGAGTTTCATGCACATTTGCAAAAGTTGGGATTACCCCACCAATACACCGAGCATCCAGGTAAACACGATTGGAAATATTGGGATAAATATGCACTAGAGGCAATAGCGCAGCATTCACAAGTGTTTGGAATTAAGCCAGCGAATATTCCTGAATAATCTACTATTTCTATCAACTTATTCAACATTTTAATCGTGTAATTCATTGACACCGAATAGCTATACCGTTAAAATTTGATTCGTATTACTCACTACGAAAATAAGGTCTCCTATTCTTGGGCTTAAAGGGGAAAGATATGACCATCGAAATAAAAGCCTCCAGCCAGACTAATCAATTAGGCGTTGGCGAGCTACAGGCTTACGATAATGTGCTGCAACTGATTGGCAATACACCATTGGTGCGCTTACCTAAACTAACCAGAGGTTTAAAACCGACCGTACTTGCCAAACTTGAAATGCTCAATCCCGGCGGGAGCGTGAAAGACCGCATCGGTATTCGCATGATCGAGGAAGCGGAAAAGCGCGGGTTGCTAAAAAAGGGCGGTACGATTATCGAACCGACCAGCGGCAACACTGGAGTTGGTCTGGCGATTGCTGCCGCCATCAAGGGCTACAAAGCCATCTTTATAATGCCCGATAAGATGAGCCAAGAAAAAATTTCGCTGCTCAAGGCTTACGGCGCGGAAGTGGTCATAACCCCAACCTCCGTACCGCGTGAATCCCCTGAGAGCTATTACAGCGTAGCGGATAGGCTGTCTCGCGAGATACCGGGCGGATTCCAACCCAATCAGTATTTTAACCCGATGAACCCCCAAACTCACTACGAAACTACCGGACCTGAAATCTGGCAACAAACCGCCGGAAAAATAGATTATTTCGTGACGGGCGTAGGTACGGGCGGCACTATCAGCGGGGTTGCCAAATACCTGAAAGAACAAAATCCGTCAGTACGTATTGTCGGAGTTGACCCAGAAGGTTCGCTTTATACCCAGTCGGTAGCGCGTCCTTACAAAATTGAAGGTATCGGCGAGGATTTCATCCCCGGTACGGTTGACCTGAACCTAATTGACGAATGGGTGACAGTCAGCGACCGTGACGCTTTCCTGATGGCGCGTAAAGCGGTACGCGAAGAAGGCATATTGGTGGGCGGTTCGTGCGGCGCTGCATTGGTGGGTGCGCTTGAAGTCGCTAAAAATCTGGATGAGTCAAAAGTAGTAGTGGTATTGCTGCCGGACAGTGGGCGCAGTTACCTAAGCAAAATTTACAATGATGCATGGATGCACGACCAAGGTTTTACCGAACGCTTCCCCTCGCATCCTCGCGTCTTTGACCTTATTCACAGCCATAAACCCGGACAAAACGAACCGCCTTTCTTTACCGTTCGAGCCGATGAAACGGTGGCAGAAGCCATTTCGCTGTTACATCAACACGGAATCAGCCAACTGCCCGTTACCGGAGAATTGAGCTTAACCGGCAAGCAAGTAATAGTCGGTAGCCTTCAGGAACGAACCTTGCTTGAGAAAATTTTCAAGAATCCTGAAATCGTTACCCAAACCGTTGAGCAAATTATGGATGCGCCCTTGCCTGAAGTTGATGAAGGCGAAGAAATCGAAGCCATTATCAGTCTTTTCACCCCTTCAACGCCAGCACTGGTGATTGAGCATGATGGCGAGCCGGTGGGCATCATCAGCCGTAGCGACCTGCTAGAGTTTATTGCACAACAACGCAAAAACCAATAGAACCGCTCAAATAAAAGAACTGAGGGTTACGTTCCCTCGGTTCTTAATTTTATAAAGCAATCCTAATGCTTTTGCGGTGGATTGTTTTTAAACCATTCCACCGTTTCGTGAATAGCCATTTTCAAAGAAGTAGCCTTTATCCCAAAGGCGATTTCAAACTTACGACTGTCCACTACAAAGGGCTTTTCAAATTCATACATCATTTCTACCGTCTCGCGTGCGCCGGGGATAAACAGCCCCGCCATCCGCATCATTGTTTTACTTATTCCGCTCATTTTTGGCGGGAGTTTGATTTCTTCAAATACCATATTTAGGAACTGACGGGTGGTGAGGGTTTCCGCATTCGGCACATGCCAAGTTTGCCCCAACGCCTCGTCTCGCAAACCCAATGTTGCCAACCCCGCCCCGAAATCCTTGATGTAGGTATAAGTATGCAACGCATCGAGATTTCCGGCTGCTCCGGCTGATTTTCCTGCCAATGCAGGGTAAAAAATGCGAGTGCCTAATGCCGAATCCCGCACTTCCGGTCCGAAGAAATCGGAAGCACGACCAATAGCGGCGCGTACTTTTCCGGCGCGATGTGCCTCCAGCAGCATAGTAGCGATACGAGCGCGTACTTTTCCCTTTTTGGTCTGAGCTTTATATGGCAAGTTTTCGTTAAGCTCGCCTGACACTTCCCCGTACATATACAGGTTATCACCAAAGATAAGCTTTGCGCTGGAGGCGGAAGCCGCTTCAATTGCACAAGTCATGTATGGTTCAAATTCTTCCTGCCAGCGATGGTAAGCAGGTTGGGCGCATAAATATATGACAGAAGCCTCCCGGCATAACATTTTTGCATTATCAAGGTTGGTCACATCACCCGCCACAACCGCAACCCCGTTTGGTGCAGTGGCTTTTCCGCTGCGGTTCACCATCCGAACACGTTTACCTTGCTTCACCAACGCTTCCATAGTAGCTTTACCAAGGGGACCTGTTCCCAAAACTAGATGCAATTCATTAGTGGCGCTCATTTTCTTACTCCCATTATTTAACTTAATTCAAACTTCCAAGCCAAGTTGGTGCAAATAGGCTTTAGCCTGTAATAAATACAGTTCTGCGGGGTCTCCGGTAGTGGGTTGAAGATGGTTGAACAATTCGAGCGTTACCAACCCCTGAATTACTCCCCAACCGGATAAGCCATAAGCCAGCAACGAGGTGGAAATATCCATCCCAATGCTTTCTGCCCAGATTTTCAAATGTTGTTCTAGCTTTTCGGGCAACTGAGTATAACCTTCCGGTATCCTAACCTTACCCGCGTTCCATGCTTGCGCCAGAATAATGATAAAGGTGGCAGTAGAACGAATAGCAGCAGGTACAGTTATTTCTTGCGGAGCTTTGTAACCCGGTATGGGAGTGCCAAAAATTAGCGCGTAAAGCGTTGGATTAGCCACAGCCCATTCGCGATATGCCAACGTTGCCGCCAGAAAACGCGCTCCGTATTCAGCTTCGGGATACTTATCGGCTTCAGCCTCTATCATTTCGGCTAAGGAAGTGTACGCATCCACAATTAAAGCAGTCACCAAAGCATCACGGCTGGCGTAATAGTTGTACAGAGCAGGGGTGGACATCCCCATCTCAGCAGCAATCGCCCGTAAGGACAAACCCGCCGCGCCCTGTTCTGCCATTTGCTGTTGCGCCACCCGTTTGATTTCTTCGTGGGTCGCTTCTCGCAGTTTTTCTCTTCGGCTTTGTTTGATTATTTCCATAACGATGTTAGTTTTATTTATTATGTAAATTTTATTAACATTGTTAATATTATATTGTGGTGTTAATTTTTTGTCAAGAGGCTTATAAAATATTTCAGGGCGGTTGCATAGTCAGTATTTATTTTTCAACGCTCCAGCCAAACCATCAAGAGAATTAACCCACAGGGGCGGTTCGCGAACCGCCCTTCTTTTATTGCCACATCACCCACAAAAAACGCCACCCAACGAGGGCGCATCGCGTTGCGCCCCTACCAATCCGAACCTATTTCTTTGTCAAACCCCTATAAAAAAGGTTTTTATAGAGGACGATTTCTTTCTTGCAACAGCCCTGTAAAATATTTTGGGAAATTTGCCCGCCTCCGATGGCTGTGATAATATTCACGCAGTTATGGTAATAAATTAAAATTGGAAGGAGCATATTCTGAGCAAGCAGTATATCAATTGGGCAGATATTCAACGGATGGTAAACCAAATTCTGCGCGAACTACCCAATGACTACGACAACATTCTGGTAATAACTCGCGGGGGTATGGTTCCGGCTTGCCTTATCAGCGAAAAAACCAATATCCGCAACATACTGGTAGCGGCAGTTATGTTCTATGAGGGACAAAAACGACGCGATGAACCCATCTTCTTGCAATTCCCGGAAGATTCACAAGTATATGGACACAAAGTGCTAGTGGTAGATGATGTGTGGGACACGGGGCAGACGGTAATGGTGGTACGTGAAAGGCTTCTTCGCGCTGGAGCAAAAGTAGATGTAGCAGTTTTGCACTTCAAGCCGAGCAACAGCCAATTTCCACCCACCGAAAAGCCGGATTTCTACGCGGAAGAGACAGACGCTTGGATTGTGTATCCGTGGGATCCTGAAAGGTAAATATCCCTTCTTAGGAATTCCCATAAATTAAACTTTGATTGAGCAGGTGCGGCAGCAAGCGCAAAACTCGCTCCGCCTCCATGCCAGCAACATCCCTACCCGATGCAGCGTTTAAAAGAACATTTTGGAATAGGCTAAAAATGGTAATCCTTAAAATTGAGAAATTGCTGGAACTGGGCATCTCCAAAATGACCCGCAACGAAGTACCGCAGGTTGAGGCGGAAATCTCTGCGCCAATTTATCTGGAAGCTGAACTTTGGGGCAAGCGCACACACGGCTTTCGCCACTTAAACAATAACCTGATTCAATATCGCGAAGGGGCGAGTCGCCGCACCGAACTGACGGTACAGCGCGAAACGCCCGTGTCCGCGTTAGTGGATGGAGGTTTCCATTTTCCCTATTACATTCACCACTATGTCAACAAGTTAGCAATTGCCAAAGCGCAGATGAACGGCTTGGCGCTGGTAGGCATGCGTAACGGCGGGGCAAGCGGGCTATTGGGCTATTACAGCCAGATGATGGCAGAAGCAGGCTTAATCGGGGTTGTGATAAACACCGCACCCTCAGTAGTAGTCCCGCCCGGCGGGATAATACCCATGCTAAGTACCAACCCCCTCACCATCGGCGTACCGCGCAAGAATAAGCCCCCGGTGGTTCTGGATATGGCAACCAGCGCCGGAACTTTCAACCAGATTCTGGTAGCGCAACGCGATAAAAAGCCCTTGCCAGAAGGCATGGCGGTTGACCTAGAAGGTAAACCTACCACCGACCCCTTCGCCACAATGGATGCCACCTCTCGCCCACGCCTATTGCCCTTTGCCGGGTACAAGGGTTTTGGCTTGGCGTTTATGATTGAGCTTATGTGCAACTCCATGCTTGGCACACAAACAGGCAACGACAAAATTGACCCGATGATTCACCAACCCGCCCATTTCAACGGTCTGTATTTGGCAATTCGCCCCGATTTGTTTGTAGATGAAGAAGTATTCGAGGCACAAGTGGAGCAACTTATCAACGATATTAAAGCCAGCGACAAAGCTCCGAGTGTTACCGAGATTCGTTTGCCGGGAGAGGAAAGCCAAAAGCGCAAAGCCGAAATTCTGGCAAAGGGCGAAATCGAACTTGAAGACCATACCTACGAGTTTTTGCTTAGCTAATTCACTTCAGGCTAGGAACTTATTTTTTATCTAGTTCCAGAGCCTGATTTATATAGTATATAAGAGCCTCTTTGTTTAGGGTATTCAAGTTTTTGATTTTTATATGTTTTGATGATTTGCCCACCCCTCGCAACAAACCATATTTATCTTCAAATTGTACGCCTCGTGAAAAAGAAAAGGTAATGTCCTTTTTGGTTGGGCTTATAACAGCTAAAATATGGTTGCCTTTGTAAGCAGGAATCCCATAACTTATTAATTCTTTGACATCGGGAGCAATTTCATGCATAAGCTGACGTATCATTGTCACAATATCATGAAACTGCGGTAATATTTTGGCTTCCACAAACTCGTCAACTGTCATATAGATTTATAACTTTCGCTTGCCCAAATTTTGTAGGCACTTTTTATCTTCAGAAACAATGGTACTATGATTATACCAGAGGCGCTAATACAATTCGGTACCGATTCAGTTTGATGATATAGCTAGCTAAAGCTAGAATAGTAGGCAACTTAATAGACCAATAAGTTGGTCAGAAATAGAGAAACCAATATGCAAAAAATCACCCCATTCTTGTGGTTCGACAACAAAGCAGAAGAAGCGATGAATTTTTACACTTCTATTTTTAAAAATTCAAAGGTACTGAGCATTAATCGCTATGGAGAAGAAGGACCCGAACCGAAAGGAACGGTCATAAGCGCGACATTCCAACTCAATGGACAAGAATTTTTCGCACTAAACGGAGGTCCGCACTACACCTTTTCTCCAGCAATATCTTTCTTCGTAAATTGCGAGACTCAGCAAGAAGTAGATGAACTGTGGGAGAAGCTTTCGGAAGGCGGAGAAAAACAAAGATGCGGCTGGCTAAAAGATAGATATGGTTTATCATGGCAAATCATTCCCTCTGTTTTAGGCGAACTATTGCAAGACAAAGATATTGAGAAATCAAAAAGGGTCTTGCAAGCAATGCTTCAAATGAATAAAATTGACATCCAAACATTAAAGCAAGCGTATGAGCAAGATTGATTGAAACGTAGGGGTAAATTCTTTCGGCAAATTTTACCCCTACGTCCCTTTTCCTTTCGATTCTACCCTATATATAATCTTGGGGATATGTTCTGTTAAATCTTCACCACGCCGGAGCCTTTAATCTTGCCGTGCTTGAGGTCTGCCAACGCCTGATTTAGCCCATCCAAATCAAAAAGCTGCGTTTCGGTGCGTACCGGAATCTCACCCGCAACTTTGAGCAGGTCGAGCGCGTCTTGCCGGGTACTGTTCGCCACGCTTCGCACGGTGCGTTCTCCGTACAGCAAGGGATACTCAAATTGCGGAATGGGAGTCATGTAGATACCCGCCAACGCTAACGTTCCGCCCTTATCCAACCTCTTCAACGCTTCCACCACCAGACCCCCCGCCGGAGCAAAGATAATCGCGCTATCCAGCAAGGGGGTTTCCTCACCCACTGACCCCACCCACTTTGCGCCCAATTCTCTCGCCAGTTGCTTATGGTTCTCGCCGCGCGTATAAACATACGCCTCGCAACCCCAGTGGTGAGCAATTTGCAGGGAAATATGCGCCGATGCGCCAAATCCGTACAGCCCCAACCTCCCTCCCGGTTTTATCTCGGACAGCCGCATGGCGCGGTAGCCGATTACTCCGGCGCAAAGCAGCGGGGCGGCTTCAATATCACTGAAACATTCTGGGATGGGATAAGCGAAAGCTTCATCCACCACATGGTATTCTGCATAACCGCCGTTGACATCATATCCGGTGAACTTGCCGTGTTCACAAAGATTCTCCAGCCCCTTTTGGCAGTAGCGGCAAGTTTGGTCGGTACGGTACAACCATGGCACACCCAAACGTTGCCCAAGACTGTAACGGATTGCCCCTTCGCCTAGCCTGTCCACCACCCCCACAATCTGATGACCTGGCGCTACCGGACTCAAATGAGGCGCAATCTCACCCTCCACAATATGCAAATCAGTATGGCACAAAGCGCACACATGCACTTTAAGGCGAAGCTGATTTGAACCGGGTTCAGGTACAGGTAAATCTTCCATTATCAGCGGTTTAGCATCAATATCACGCGGTTGGCGTAAAATCATAGCCTTCATGGGTTCACTCCGTAGAATCAAAAAAGACGCAATAACCTAAGCGCCTTTCATTATACACAAACCAAATTTATCTCATTAATAATTTGAGTCGTTAGTAGCAACCATGAATGCCTCTTTACCGGCGGTCTCTTGCATTGTTCTCAAAAGAGTTTTACTCAGGTTTGCCTTCTCAATTGTGTTCGAAATAAGTTCTTTTAGCTCTGCCAATTCTTCATCACTCAAACCCGGAATCGAATCACAAAATTCGATAGTTATCGAAACCGTCGTAAGGTAGTTCGAAATATCATGCTGATATTTTGCCAATTGCTTGAGTTGAACAATAAAGTTAGAAGCATCCGCCATAATGGCACCTCTTTTCAACGTGACTAACTTTATCTTAGCCTAAATTGGTAAATGTTAGCATTAAGAAAAGTTAATATTTAGTAAAGGCAATTATTTAGCCTGATATGTTTATCGCCGATTCTTATGTTGCTATAACTATTAGTATATCACCGCGATTGATATTGCCGTTGCCAAATGGATTGGGTGTAGTCCCTTTGAATTCCACTAGCAGAACCCCATAACGCGCATCCGTGCCGTTCAGGTATAGCCATTGCCACGCAATATTTCCGGCATCGCTGGCGGGTATAGCCTCTAGCTTCAAATTACGCTGGGTAGCGACATCTCGGTAATACTGAGCAACCGAATCAACGCTTGTCCCACTAACATGCAATACCCGATATTGCTTAAAGCCAATCGGCTCTTTTAATCCGCTTCTCAGCTTGTCATTCTCAGAAAGTGCGGTTGTCAATTTGCGTAAATAATCCAACGCCAATTGGTTATCTACTGTTATATGCTGAGAAGCGGGATATTGCAACCACAATTCGCCCGCTGTGAAAAAGTTGGGCGCAAAGGTTGGCTGTGGCGCTACACCAGCCGCCGCAGTTGTAGCAGCTGCCGTGGATTGTCTTACCGCTGCTGCTGCTAGTGTTGTTGCCGCTGCGGTTGTATTGGGAAGAACAGCATTAGGCGCGCCGGCGCCGCGGCTCTCATTTGAAGAGGCGAGACCAGCAGTAGGTAATTTTTGCACCACTCCATCGGCAACCGTAATGCTGAAAGTTCGGGATTCGTTAGAAAGCAGAATGAAGAATACCAACCCAATCGCCAATAGCAGCGTTGCAAAACCACCCACCCTATAGGGCGATAAGCGAAATCCTGTCGGGCGCGGTTTTAGCGGAACAACGCGAGATAGTTGCTCTTGCCGGATTTGTCCCATAATCCGCGTGCGCCGCGATTCCAGTTCTATCGGTTCCAGCGTAGAATTAATAGCCTCACGCAAGCGGCGGTTGAAGGCTTCCTCGTTATTAAATTGTGGCTTAAAATCTTTAGCCAATTTAATTATCCTCGTACAACGCTTTAAAAGCCTTACGCGCCCGAAACAGTTTTTGCCTTACCGCTCCGATGCTACAATCCAGCGCGTCTGCAATTTCGTCATCATCAAAGCCTTGCGTATCCATCAATAGAGCCGCCGATTGATCGGGCGGAAGCTTTTTCAAAACTCCCATAATAGCATCGCGCTTAGCTATCGTTTCAGCCGTATCCGCCGATTGATCGGGCAATTCCAGCGCAGGGACTACCTCATCATTATTCTGCCCGAAAAAGGGTAACGGAAGCCATGGAACGGGGCGTTTCTTGCGCTTCTCGCTCCTGACTTTATTTAGAGCTATTTTGTATAACCAAGCCGATAACTTAAGGTCAGCAGGCATAGAAGGCAGGGCGCGATACGCCGAGACAAATGTCTCCTGTACCAAGTCCTCCGAAAGCTCACGCTCATTTACCAACCCGTAAATAAAGCGCGAAAGTTTCGGTTCATATTCCATTACAATTCGTTCAAATGCCGCTACTTCACCGGCTTTGGCTTTGGCTACCAGTTCAGCTTCAACAGAGATTTTCCGCACTCCTTTTGCTCACGGTTAACTCTGCTTTCACTATATATAACGCAAAGCGATTAGTCAAAATTACATCCTCTAACATACCAAACTTGAAATACCCAGCGGGGATTGCCAGACAATGGCTTGAAAAGCTCTTTGCGTTTGATAAGGGTATTGGGATATTTCAAGATACGGCTATAAAGCCGTTATCCTTGCACCAAATTGCGAACGCCTCTTCGGAGCTTTCGGCTTCGATTACAGCCCGGTCTTTCTCACCATTGGAGATTTCCCACGCCACCTGAAAAATCGTGCCTTCGCTGGTAACAACCACCACCGCTTCATCCTTGCTACCATCTTCGTAAACACACCCCGCTTTAAAAGTTTTCTTCATTGTTCCCTTCCTGCTATTACTCTAAATCTTCGCCCGAAGACTCTTCTTTAATCTCTTTCCAAGCTTCCCGTACTACCTCTTTGATTATCGAGAAGTTATAACCGCGCCGTGCCAAAAAGCCGCCCAATTTACGGTAAAAGCCCGCCCAATCTTCCCCCGACAAGCTACGGGCTTTGCGCCGAGCCAGTTCTAAAGCCTGCTGCTCCTCCAGTGTGCGCTCCTCACCATCATCATTTTCTTGAGGAGTAGCCAATACATTATTGACCGCTTCCTCAATCTGCTCCTCCTTAACCCCTTTAGCCGATAATTCGCGCTTGATTAACAAGCGTCCACGCGGCGCATAACTGGTGCGGCTTTGCACCCACATTCGGGCAAACTCTCCATCATCCAGATATTTTAGCTCTTTCAAGCGTACTATTACACGCTCAATCGTTGAGGTTGAGATTTCGGGGTAAGCCCGTTTGAGTTTGTTGCGAATTTCCGCTTCGGTATGGGCGCGGCGCGAAAGCATATTTAACGCGGACGATAAGGCGCGATGGTAAAGGTCGGCACTCTGTAGCTTTGCCACCGCGTCAGCGTCCAGAGATTTCCCAGCGATAAGACGCTGTTCAGCTGACAGTATAGCTGTTAGGCTAAAAGCATATGCCCCATCCAAAAATATATTGACCCGCTCCGGGTCGGTCTTCTGGATAACAACCGAAGTAATAGTGCCACTCCCTTGAAATTGAGGGCGTGGCGGTTTATTTGATTTGAACATATTGTTCCGGCTTTATAAAAAAATTGGGTTTCAAGCTACGAACCGTTAAAGTTCGCCTCTTAAAACCCAAAGGTAGTTTAAAATTCGAGGTCTTCGGCTTCATCTTCCGGTTCAGGGTCAATAACCGTCACACCATAGCCATTACCCGAAGGCAAAACACGGTCTGGGTTAGTTTGCTGCCGAATCTGGCTTTCTATCTCCTCCGCTACATCAGGGTTTTGCTTGAGATATTCTTTAGCATTCTCACGACCCTGACCAAGACGAGCATCGCCAAGATAGAAGAAAGCTCCACTCTTGCGAATAATGTTCATCTGGACACCGACATCAATCAGGTCGCCTTCCTTGCTGATACCGCTACCAAACATAATATCAAATTCAGCTTTGCGGAAGGGCGGTGCAACCTTGTTTTTTACTACCTTAACCCGCACATGGTTTCCAGTTTCTTCCTGTCCATTCTTAATTGCTTCTACTTTGCGAATATCCAGACGCACCGAAGCATAGAATTTGAGGGCGTTACCGCCAGTAGTAGTTTCAGGATTGCCAAACATCACCCCAATTTTGCTTCGCAATTGGTTAATAAAAATCAGGCAGGTACTACTTTTGCTGACAGCCGCCGTCAATTTACGCAACGCCTGTGACATCAGACGCGCCTGTAAACCGACATGCGAATCGCCCATATCGCCTTCAATTTCAGCGCGAGGGGTAAGCGCAGCCACGCTATCAATCACCACTACATCAATTGCGCCGCTACGTACCAACGTTTCGGCAATTTCCAACGCTTGCTCACCTGTGTCCGGCTGAGAAATATAGAGGTTTTCAAGGTCAACGCCACAATTACCCGCATATATAGGGTCAACCGCATGCTCTACGTCTATATATGCGCCAATCCCGCCCGTTTTCTGAGCTTCAGCTACAATGTGATAAGCCAGCGTAGTTTTACCGGAAGATTCAGGTCCGTATATTTCGATGATACGACCGCGCGGTATCCCGCCTACACCCAGCGCAATGTCGAGCGAGATTGAGCCGGAAGGAATAGCCTCAACCGCCATTTTAGCGCTGGCATCGCCCATTTTCATAATTGAGCCTTTACCAAAAGACCGCTCAATTTGAGTTATGGCAGTATCTATAGCTTTATCGCGCTCGCGCTCTGTTCCCTTTTCCGTAACGGTTTTTTCTTCCTTCTCCCCCGAGTTTTTAGAGCTACCTTTAGCCATATTTTTCTCGCTTTTTCACTTTCTGCCGGTTAAGGCTTTTTATTTGACACGGTTCAGCCTGAATATATACCAAATCGGAAGATTTGTTCTATTATTATATCAGGATTTTAGCCCATTTGTGCCAATTAGTCAATCTTTTTCTAATCTCCGCCGTTGTCCACAACATCAAAAGATAGAGACATCAGGGGCAATTTTAAACTTAAACCGGCATGATTAACATAAGAGAAGTAGCCGTTTTTCCGGTCAGTATCGTTGAAAAAATCGTCAATAACTTCTTTGAATAGCTTTTCGGCGCGTTTGATAAGGGCATCGGTATGGCTTGGAGTTGTGATAATAACAAAATCATCTCGCCCAGCATAACCAACAAAATCATCTTTATTACCTTTATCGCTCGCGGCATGCTTCAAAATATCGGCAATTTTCCGCAAGACGTGGTCGCCTTTCTGAAAAGAATAAACTTCATTATATGAGGTGAAGTTCTCAATATCGGCATAGATGATTGACCAAGGCTTATTTGATTTTGTGTGTTTCTGAATAGCCGCTTGCACCGCACGACTTCCCGGAAGCCCGGTTAGCTTGGAAAAATCGGTCTGATGGGCATGGTGCAACTGAGCGCGTACCCGAATCAACAATTCATCCGAGTTAAAGGGCTTGGTAATGTAGTCATCCGCGCCAGTTTCATAACCGGAACTACGGTCGTGAGTACCGCTACGGGCTGTCACCATAATTATTGGTATATGGCTATAAAAGGCTTCTCGCTGCATAAAGCGGCTGACTTCATAGCCGCTCATACCAGGAAGCATTAGGTCAAGTAAAACGAGGTCGGGCGGGTCAACTTGAATAGAGATAAGTGCATCTTCGCCACTATAGGCTTTATTCACCTCATAGCCTTCCGCTACAAGAGTTGCCTCCACCATATCGGTTATAAAAGGCTCATCGTCAACAACCAGAATCTTTGTCATGGGAACGTTCTCTCATTCTATGATTTGCAAAGCTTTTTTTTGGAGATAAAACAGTGTCCCATCAGTCCCTAATATTATAAATTAAATCGCCCGGTTTGCAACACACTATATCAGAACTACCAACACCCCTAAAAGAGTAACTAACGCTCCGAACAGTGAACTAATTGATGGAACTTGACCGTAGAAAGCCCAAGCAAAAAATACCCCCAATGTTACCTCTTGTGTTGCAATTACATTCACATAGGTAGCATTCAAACGCCGCAACCCGGCATTGTAAAGCGTATGCCCTAATCCTAATGGGACAATCCCTAACCCCAATAACGCCAGTGCCGGTCCCCACGAGTACAGTTTTAACCCATCTCCGAGGGAAAAACTCAGCAAAGCCACCGGAAACATCCATAACATGGCGAAACCGTACAACCCAAAAGCGTAGGATAAAAGCGAATAGTTATGCCTTTCGCGCCTACCTGCAATAGAGTATAAACCATAGGCAACCGCCGAAGCCAGCGCCATCGAATCTCCCAATAGCATTTCAGGCGTTAGCTTTGGCTCAAACCCCGCCAATATTCCAACCCCTAACGCCGCTATCGCCACCCCGCCCCAACGCCGCTTACTGATATGCTCTTTCAAGAAAATGGCTGAAAAAATAGCCACAAAAGCGGGTGAAGTATAAACCAGCGTTAGCGTATGCGCGGCAGTGGTAAGGCTCAGGCTGGCAATATAAAGCGCAAAGTGGGCAGCGGTTATCAGTCCATAAAGCGCGAAACGCGGCAGGCTCTTTCGCTTAATCCCAAATGACTCATGCGTAATTTTGAGCAGAGTAAAAATAAACAGAGTAGCAATAACCAATCGCCAGAAAGATTTCTCCATCGGAGGAACGGGATTGGCATATAACACCATTACCGCGCTAGTTCCAAAGAACCCAACCGCTACCAACGAATAGATTAATCCAAGCCGCTTTTCTTTCTGAGCTTCGCTATACTGCACCGCTTCTTGGACAAGCGACTCCGTTTCGTGTGCCATCGCCGCCCTAGACCGCACCTGCCGTTGTTCCCGCACCCGCCATCAACAAGCCAAGTTCCTCGCGAGTGACTTTATCCGCTTCAACAATAGCCACTACCCGCCCTTTATACATTACAGCGATGCGATCGGAAAGAGACATAATCTCGTCTAGTTCGCTACTGACCAATAGAACCGCCACACCAGCATCACGCTGTTCTATCAACCCATTATGGATAAATTCGATTGAGCCGACATCCAAACCACGAGTAGGCTGTACCGCAATCATCAGCTTATTCTTACGGCTGAACTCTCGACCCACCACGCATTTTTGCTGATTGCCGCCGCTAAGTGACCCACTGGGAGTTTGTACTGTAGGAGTACGCACGTCAAAGCGTTTCACCAACTCTAGCGCGTATTCATCTACCTTCTTTTCATTGATAGTTAGCCCGTTCGAGAAAGGTTTGCGATAATACGAACTCAGCACCATGTTGTAATCCACCCCAAACGAAAGCACCATCGCGAAACGTTGCCGGTCTTGCGGAATATAGCCTACGCCTGCTTCGGTAATTTTGCGAGCGCTAGAATGCAGCAAATCCATGCCGTTTAGCGTTGCGCTACCTCCGGTGGCATGTCGCAGATGCGTCAACGCTTCCACCAATTCAATCTGACCGTTCCCTTCAACTCCGGCTACTCCCAATATTTCACCAGCTCTAACGCTCAGAGTTGCGCCTTGCAAAATTGCCACACCGCGATCATCCAGAGCCTTTAAATCATGTACTGACAGTGCTTCTTCACCCGGATGTGACGGACCCTTATTAACCTGTAATACCACTTCCCGCCCAACCATCAAAGAGGCTAAACTGGCTTCAGTGGCTTTGGAAAGGTCATCCACACTACCCACCACCTTGCCGCCCCGCAACACTACTACCCGGTCGGCTATTTGCAGAACCTCCCTTAATTTGTGGCTGATAAATATAACCGATTTGCCCTGCTCGGTGAAATTGCGAATAATGTTTGCCAAATCATCCGCTTCCTGTGGGGTAAGTACCGAAGTCGGCTCATCCAGAATAAGGATATTGGCGTTGCGGTAAAAAGCCTTGACAATCTCAACCCGTTGTTGCATACCTACGGTCAAGTCGGCCACCAATATATGGGGATCTAATGCCAAGCCATAGCGTGCGCTCAACTCAGAGATGTTTTTAGAAGCAGTCTTGAGGTCTAAACGCCCACCCTCTTTGGTTATTTCATTGCCCAGTATAATATTCTCAGTGACGGTGAGGGTGGGAACGAGCATAAAATGTTGGTGTACCATGCCGATTCCGGCGCGGATTGCATCGTTAGGTCCGCTGAACTTTAGCGACTTACCATTCAGCAAAACCTCGCCCTCATCAGGGTGGTATAGTCCGTACAGAATATTCATCAGAGTGGATTTACCAGCTCCGTTTTCACCCAGAAAAGCCAGAACCTCGCCCCGCTGTAGCTTGAAATTTATATTATCATTTGCCAGAACACCCGGAAAGCGTTTGGTAATTCCGCGCACTTCAAGTACAGGGGGTTCTCCACTTTTATCAAGCTCCACCACTTATAATCCTCACAATCAGGTAAAAATTTCGGCGAACTAGCAGATATTTTAGCAGAACTACAGCCACTCGTCTAACTATGAGAACAATTAAACTACCGACTTCGCTTTTTTAGCACGTACAACTTTTGCAAACCATAATCACCAATCTGTGGAAGAAGTGCGCTGGTGCGATGCAACAAGCCACGATAATTGCGTTGCCCGTTTCGCACAAAGAAGGGGTAAATTGCCCATGTAAGCACATAGTAAGTGCTGCTAAAATGCTTAATGCGTTTAACCTCGAAATAAGGTTCAATAAAACGCAGAATTTCCGGCTCATCCAGATAACAGTTATGCCAAAGCGGGGACATCGCTTCCAGCCCTAATTTCTGGCGCAATCTATTCAATTTCTCAGAACTTTGTACGGTAACTTCTGAAATCATGAAAAGCCCGCCCGGTTTTAACACCCGGTGCGCTTCTAAAATCGCCGCTTTTTGATAAATCGGGCTACCCAGATTAATTAACGTGCGTTTGGTATAAACCTTATCAAAAGTGTTATCGGCAAAGTCCAGTTTCAGAAAATTGTTTACTTTGAAAAAAGCCGCCCCTTTAACATGTCCTGCCCTGCTCAGATTTAGATTGGCATGTTCAATCATACTAGGCGCATAATCAATGCCGGTAATCCGAATCTGGCGCATACGTGCCAATTGCAAAGTGGTATAGCCATTGGCGCAGCCGGCATCCAGCACCGTATCATCATCTTTGATATAGTGTGCTAGAACCACACCTTCACGTTCCAGCATAGTTTCATCTACCCAACTTGCGCTTGGAGACAAACCATACTTGCGCCCGCGCTGCTCCCAATGATGGCGAATCGGTTCCAAATCGCGCGGCAAGTCGGTTAAACGATAACTCGAGTTACCGCTATCAGCGCTGAGTTGCCTGCCGATAACCTGACGAGCAAATCCGGCACTTATATCATTTTTTTCAACGTGGGTAGGGGCTTCCTCAGAACTCATGCTTAATTTCCCGTAGCAAAACTAAAATCGCTTTACTTACTTCAAAATAATTCTGCTTGGCAGTACGTGTTGATGGGAATAATTATAACAGATTTACTACTTAATAAAAGGTTAAATAGCTGTCAGATTATATTTATTTTCTGACCGTCTATATAACCCATATTAGGCTTTGTTTTCTTCCATCAAATGGCGCAGGACATTCTTGAGAAGATTTAAATCACGGAGTGGCAGAGTATTGATACGTTCTGGATGCAGATACACGCGCAGTTCAGGGTCATTGATTTCCAAGCGGCTATTGTTATTGTTAATAGTACGATACCCTGCCATCTCCAACAACGCATCTTCGCTCAATCCAAAGTAATTAGCTATCTTCCCCAGTGTTGCGGGGTCAGGATGCCGGTATCCGCGCACTATATTGCCAAGAGTAGCTTCCCCAAGCCCCGCTGCAAGACTTGCGGCTCTCAACGATATATTGCGTTCGCGACATAGGCAGTCTAGATAAAAAGCGAGAGGTGATTGACTATTTCTTTTCCCATAAGAATCATCTTTAGATTTTCTTCTCACACAAATCTCCGAAGTAGCTAAGTGAATTCGTACTACAAAGAGCATTTCCCAAAGTTTAGCAGAAACCGAGGGGTTTGTAAATTTCGTTCAATTCATTTTTACTGTGCTATATAATACATTGAATGTTACTAATATAGATTTTAGAGATAAAATAGTACATGCTATATATAATCCATATGGAATCAAGCTATAATTATTATGGGACACTTTCAAGAGTAGTGGCACAGGAATATGTAGCCGAAGCGGAAAGAAATCGCGACTACGGTTAGCTCTCAGAGGTTCGCGTTCGCCATATAGCAAGCGTTATACGTTTTTCACCGCTATTTTGTATGCTATAATAGCCGGGTTCCTTCTTCATGAGCGCGTAAATTTAACTAATTGGAGCTACTATAAAATTGAAATTCCAGGATTTCCTGAGACTAACCTTGCTTGCTGCTATCTGGGGTGCTTCGTATATCTTTCTCAGAATCGCTTCGCCTGTGCTTGCTCCTGCCTTTCTAATCGAACTTCGGGTAGGGTTAGCGGGTATCGCGCTGGTGCTATACGCGATAGTAGCGCGTAAACATTTCAAGAGCGATGGTAAAATCCTACCCTTCTTTATCATAGGTGCGCTCAATTCCGCCATCCCTTTCACCCTCATCTCCACCGCCACAATTCACCTGACCGCCTCTTACGGCGCAGTCATCAACTCCACTACTCCGCTATTTACCGCGCTGGTGGCAGCAATCTGGCTGAAAGACTCTTTATCTTGGCTTAGGAGCTTAGGTCTTTTGATGGGTCTGGTAGGAGTAGTGGTACTAGTAGGACTTAGCCCACTGCCGCTCAACGAAGAAGTCATACTCTCAATCGCGCTTGCGCTGATTGCCAGCCTTTGCTTCGGGATTTCCGGCGTTTACATCAAACTAGCTCTAAGAAATACTACCTCGCTAACGCTTGCCACATGGCAACAACTGGCGGCAGGTATCTTGCTGCTTCCGATGGCAGCCACCGGAGTTCCTGCCTCTTTTCCCTCGTGGGAAGTGGTAGTGAGCGTGTTAGGGCTGGCGTTTCTTTCCACCTCGATAGGGTATCTGCTTTTCTTCCGACTCATCCAGAGCGTGGGTCCAACTCGTACCAGTGCCGTCACATTTCTGGTGCCAGTTTTCAGCATCGTATGGGGTATGATTTTCCTAAACGAGTCGGTGAGTCTAGGTATGCTGCTAGGCTTTGGGATAGTGCTGGCAAGCGTGGCGTTGGTAACAGAACTGAAATTCCGGCAACCAAAACATTTGTGAAGTTGACGGATACTATTTGGCTTAAACCTTTCAAACTAATCGAATTTTCTTTGTAGAATCTGTTCAGGAGGTTATATGAACCAAGATTTCACTCAAATTGAAGATAACGTTTTAGAATCGGTAGAAGGCAAAAAGCTCTCCGTAGCATTGGTAACCATGCCTTTTGCACAGTTTAGAAGACCTTCCCTGCAAATCGGCTTGCTAAAATCAATTGCAGAATCACAAGGCTTTCCAACCACCACTTTTCATTTAAACCTAGACTTCGCCAAACAAATCGGTTTAGAGCCTTATTACTGTATCAGTGAAGCCATCATCCCCGTAATGGGAGAGTGGCTATTTTCACTTGCCGCATTTGGGGATGACAGCCCTGACCAAAATGACACTTTCCCCGAAATATATTCAGCCATTGTAGCCGCAGTAACCTCTGAAGCAAACATAACAGTGGAGCGATTAGTGGAAATTCGGCGCATAGAAGCCCCGCGCTATATCGAAAAGTTGGTTGAAAATATACCTTGGCATAATTTTCAGGTAGTCGGCTTTACCGCTTCTTTTCAACAAAACTGTGCCTCCTTTGCCCTCGCACGCGCCCTAAAAATGCGCTACCCTGACATTACCCTGATTTTTGGAGGGGCAAATTTTGAAGGGGAAATGGGCATTGAATTGGTACGCGCCCTAGATTTTATTGATTACGCCGTGATAGGGGAGGGAGATAAGGCATTCCCGGAATTTTTACAGGCATTGCAAGAAGGCAAAGACCCGGCAAACATTCCAAGTGTGGTATGCAAACGCAACGGGCAAATTACCACCCCTAGAAGCCGTCCCCTTCTGCGGGAATTGGATGAGTTGCCCATCCCCGATTTCACCGAATATTTCGAACGTGCCAATACCCTCGAATTACTCACCGACAAGTTTTTAGGCGAGGTTTCGCTACCGTTTGAAAGTTCGCGGGGTTGCTGGTGGGGGTATAAGCACCATTGCTCCTTCTGCGGGCTGAATGGAACTGGAATTGATTATCGCAAGAAATCTATTGATCGGGTGTTATCCGAATTGACAGAATTGTCCGAGCGTTATCCTCACTCCTGTTTGGGGGCAACCGACAATGTGCTGGATTACAAGGAAGCCGACACTTACTTGAGCCGACTTGCTGCATTGCCTACCAAATTTAAATTGTTTTATGAGGTAAAAGCCAACCTCTCCAGAGGACAAATCAAGAAGTTTAAGGATGCGGGAATATTTCAAATCCAGCCCGGAATCGAATCCCTTAACAGCCATGTGCTGCAACTAATGCGAAAGGGGATTACCGGAATCCAGAATGTGAACACGCTGCGTTGGGCGAAATATTACCGCATACATGTGTCATGGCAAATTATCTGGGGATTCCCCGGAGAGACGGAGGAAGATTATCGTCAGCAAGCCGCGTTGATGTCAAAGCTGTTTTATTTAGAACCGCCTACAACATCAACTCGGATGTGGCTACAGCGTTTTAGCCCAAGCTACGCTGAGCCAGAGAATTTCCCGACCCGATTCATGCGCCCGGAAGCCAGTTATGCGTTGGTTTATCCCGAAACCATAGACCTCAACCGGATAGCTTACTTTTTTGATTACGAATTTGAGCAAGCCCTTCCCTTAAAAGCCTATGAGGAATTAAACAGGCTGGCGGAGCAGTGGCAGGTATCATGGCAAAATCCGCAAGAATTACCCAGCTTGAGATTCCGCATAAAAGCCGGAGAACTACAAGTTTTTGATAGGCGAGACCGCTCCAACCCACTAGAGTATAATTTTGACGAGTCCTATGCCCTGCTTTATCATGCTTGCAGCGAAAAGCCCCATTCTTCCCTATCCTTGAAAACAGGTCTGAGCCTTAAAGAAACAGATTCTCAAGTTAGGGCAAAGTTGCTGGAATTCTGTGAAAAAGGGCTGATGATACAGGATGGCAGCTTTTTCCTGAGCCTTGCGCTTCCGGTATCCGAAGCATCTGACATGCTGCTGGATAAAATTCTTCCGGTAGAGTTGAGGCAGAAAGTTTAGGCAACCCTCTGAAAAAAATTTGCAGCAGCCGAAACAGAGATTCCTTTACACAATCTTAACTTTTGTATCTTGAATCTTTGCTAAAATAACTTAGTGTGCTTAATTCCAACCTAATGATTTGTCGTTAGGCTTTTACCTCGGAAAAACACATTGAGCTTTCCAACGCTCTGTAAGCGGTTTTATTGATTTAAGTTATGAATTTACCGAATTCTATTCACATCGCGTAATTACTTCGACATTTTTCTACAATAGTTGTTCGCCAAAAGTTACTTTCTAGGGCAATAGCCCGAATTTGATAGAGTATTAAAGTTATTATTAACTTGCTTAAACCAATCATTTTACCTAATTGAAAGGAAACCTATTATGTCTGAACAATCTGCGGGCGAATTTCTGGAAAATATGGACAATGATGATACTCTGCGGAGCAAGGTTGTCTCTCTGGGTAGTAGCATTTCAGTGGACGATGTTGTTGCTTTAGCTGCCAAAAACGGCTATTCCTTCACTTCTGACGAATTTATCGCCGCTGGTTCCACCCGTATTGCTCCCGGCGCAGGCGGTGAACTTCCCGATGAGGCACTCGACCAAGTTGCTGGTGGTGGATCGGTTACTATAGCTTGGAAAGGCGCAAATATTCTTGGGCGAAACATCAACCCCGGCAACCTGAATCCGGGAGGTCTGGGAGGTCTAAGCGGTCATTAATCCGGCGCATTTGCGCTGATAGGTTTTTGTTTCTCGCAGGGGAATAGCCCATCCCTCTATGACTTTGAGGCTATTCCCTTCTTAATTGGCAAAATCCACATTCCTCCCTTGCAAGCAAAGCACACTCAGAAAATGGAAATCTATATCCTTCTTTCCCGATTCAGCCGAAAGAATCTGGTAATTTCCCGCGTTCTGTGCTACATATATCGGGTTAGGTAATGCGATTTCTTAAAGGGATAAAATATGCCTGCAACTACTGAGAATAAACCCGATAGAAAACATGTGCCAATTCCTCATGAGCAGTGGATTAGCATCCGGCGCTGGCCCGTAATTCTTGCGCTGCTGCTTACAGGGGGAATGTTCTATGTAATTTCGGACAAGCTGACCATTGGACCAAACTGGATACCCCTAGTTTCAGTAGTAGCGCTGCTTGTTCCGCTCACCGTGTCGCGATTACGTGGACACCAACACCTTACCCGCATTCTCGGCTTGGTAATAACCGGAGTCGTAACCCTTGCGCTAGTCGCCAGCGTGGTTTTGCTGATAACCTCACTTTTAGCCAAAAGCATCGAAGCTGCCAACTTGTTACGAGATGCGGCTTTGATTTGGAGCGCGAATGTAATGACCTTCGCGGTGTGGTACTGGGAAATTGATAGAGGCGGTCCCGCAGCACGACACTCCCATTGCGACACACGCCCGGATTTTCTTTTCCCCCAGATGAATATGCATAATGACGGTTGGGATAACTGGATACCAATGTTTATAGATTACATCTTTCTGGCGTTCAACCACAGCGCCGCTTTCAGCCCAACCGATACGGCAGTATTGAGCGCAAAGGCTAAAATATTGGTAATGACGCAAGCCTCCATTTCGCTGGTGGTGCTGGCAGTTCTAGCTTCCAGAGCAGTTAATATACTTTGACACAATCTTAACTAAGAATGATTACTATTTACTATTGACATCAAATTAGCCTATGCTATAATAGCCTCTGTAAGTGAATGATTGAACTAAACGCATTCCCCAAATGGGGTTAAATATCAATAGGAGGTTATAAGAATGTCACTAGTAGGTAAAGCTGCACCCGATTTCAATATGCCCAGCACCAAAGACCTTGAAACCCTTGCCGAAAATGTAAAGCTGTCCGATTATCGCGGCAAATGGCTGGTACTGTTCTACTATCCAATGGATTTTACCTTTGTATGCCCAACTGAAGTTACTGCTTTCAGCGAAAGAATCGCCGATTTCAAAGCCCTCAACGCAGAAATAGTAGGCGTTAGCACCGATAGCAAGTACACCCACAAAGCTTGGATTGAAACCGCCCCTGCTAACAACGGCATCGGCTTAATCAAATACCCGCTCGCCGCCGACCAAACCTTGCGCGTCAGCCGCGATTACGGTGTGCTAATCGAAGAACAGGGTGTGTCATTGCGCGGTTTGTTCCTGATTGACCCGGATGGCACGGTGCAATACGAAGTAGTACATAACCTGAGCGTAGGTCGCAACGTGGATGAAATCCTGCGTGTGTTGGAAGCACTCCAAACCGGCGAAAGTTGCGGAGCAAACTGGAAGCCCGGTCAAAAAACCATACATTAAAGCATCTAAAAAGGGGCGTTTGTCGCGCCCCTCTTTGTATATCTTTATCTGTTTATGGGCTTATCAAGCCTCGGTTTGTTCTTCCATTTTCTTGCGTAGAGAGAGCGGGCGCATATCCGTCCACACCTCTTTGATATAATCGAAACATTCTTGTTTAGTACCTGATTTCCCGACATCATTCCAGCCTAAAGCATTTTCACGATAAGCAGGCCAAATAGAATACTGCTCCTCATGGTTCATTACTACTTTATATATAGTGTTATCTTCACGGTCTTCCCTATTCATCACAAACTCCTTCGTCCATATAAGATTCGATTAGAAATATTTTTTATGTTGTGTACCTCAAAACAGCGTTTGTAGTACACTCAATTTATCTTACCAGAAATTCGCGCCAGTGAAAATTGCGTTATATATTACAGTATTTGATGAATCTATATGTCTATTTGAACAAGTATTCATATAGTTGTATAATAATGCTATCATTTAAAACCATTAGTGTCGTTAATTTATGGAGGTAAAAGATGACCGAGAAGCCCGAAACGCTGAAGAGTTTGAAAAACGCAGTAGTTGAACCCCACGGGCATGACCACGATGATGAACATGACCTGAATCTAACGCATAATCATGATTCGCATGAACATAACCACGACGAACACGACCACTCACATGA